>CAKUKR010000021.1 GCA_934663645.1 uncultured Muribaculaceae bacterium
ATCAACAGAAAACCTCCAGGCTGCCGAAGCACAAGAAAAGCCGACCTCGCGGCCGGCTTTTCAAGGATTATATTTGGGGTGTATATGCCCAACTATGTGTAAAGGAAATCAGAATGTGAAAGCGGCAGAGAACCCAAAATTGCGGCCGTCAGTCACTGGGGCAATCGAGAGGTTGTGTTTTTGGGCAAATGGGCGTGTATAAATGTATGCCGAGCCGACACCAATTGCTGCACCGGCAAGCACATCCCAAAAGTCATGTTTCTTGGAATAAATACGCGCCCACCCCACGTATGCGGCAAGTGCGTAAGCGGGTATGCCGAACTTCCAGCCGTAGCGTCTTTGGATGTATGCGGCAGACACGAATGAAGCTGCCGAGTGGGCGGAGTTCATGGAATGGCAGTCCGAGCCGTCCGGGCGGCGTTTGTGTATCGAGTATTTCAATATCAGAGTTACGCCGGCAGCGGTCGCTGCGGATAGGGCGAACTGCTTTGCGCCCTGCCAGTCGCGTGAAATCAGGGAAGCCGACAATGCCGTCAAGGGCAAAACCACTGCTCCGACATCGGACGTCACTTTCACAGCCTGCTGCGATGACGACCGCTCAAAGGGAGCTGGCTCGACAGCAGGCACATCGCCGCTTTCTGTCTGGGGATAAGCTGCAACGACTGCCAGCAACGACAGCAATACAGACAACAGTCTTCTCATAGCCTAATCAAAATTTTTGGGAGGAAAATAATCAGTCCGCAGATAAATGCGGCAATAGCTACCAGCAACACGGCAGCGGCGGCCAAGTCTTTTGATTTCTCGATCAGCGGATCATGCTGCGGCGACACCTTGTCGCACAAAGCCTCGACAGCGGAGTTGACAGCCTCCATAGCCAGCACAAGCCCTATCAGGACGACTACGGCAATCCACTCCATAGCAGAAATGTCGAGCCACAGGCCGAGGGCAACGGCAAGCGCAGCACATACAGAATGAATCCACGCATTATGCTCGCAGCGCAGCAACTGCCTGACACCGTGAAACGCGAACACAAACGAGCGTCCGCGAGCACGCCATGAAAACCGTTTTCGCTCCTTCATCGCCGTCAGTAATCGTATTCAAGGGAGAAATGATCTACATAAAGCACAGACCCGGAGCCTCCGGTGAAGTAGTCACCGTATTTAGAGGCAGCCGCACATACCACAATATACCGAGGCTTGCGTGAGGTGGAGCGGTACTGCAATGGGATGTCGAAAGCGATGTATGAATCAGACGATTCGGCAGTCGTAATGCCTCCGTATGCGATAATGTCGGACGCAGAGAAGTCGAGCAAATGCTGGTTCTTGGGATTTGTCCGTATCTCAAAGGGGCGCACCCAGTCAGTCAAAATGACATATATATGGCATGAGTCGGGGCGGTTTTTCAGATACTGGTATTTATCAGAGGCATAGTTAATCGTGGACGAGTGGTATTGGTAGTACCCTTTGAAGCGTGTGGGCCGTGCAGTCCACTCGCGCCCGAAATCGAGGATGCCATTCGTGCCGTCAACCTTGACAAACTTTCCGGTAAATATCGAGCCAGCGGCAAGTTTGCCGACCACGCCGACCCCGACGAACTTGGTCTCTAACTTCGCTGCCTTTCCAGAGCCTGTGGCAGTATGGTCTGACGGGGTGACATTTGAATCGCCGAGGGTAGAAGCACCTGTGTTTCCGGTATCCCAATACTGCACGCCGCCGTTTGCCCACGGACACCAGACCTTGCCGTCCAGCCACCAGTCGTCAAACGACGCGCCGGGGAGAACAGCCGTCGGCTCTGTGGTTACAGTCACCTCATTGCCGATGTTCCCGTCGGAAACGGCACGGACGACGTATGACGTCTCGGGTTTGAGATGAATGATACGTGCGACGAATGAACCGCCGTTATACGTAATCCACTCCTTGGGGACGTCTATCCAGTCCGAAGAGTCAGCCTGCCGGTACTGGAAGCCGTTGACTGAATTTTCGGGGGCAGTGCCGTAAGCCCAAATCACTTGCGACCAGGCATCGACAGCGGTGGTGTTGACAAGCAAATGCGACCTCTCCACATAGATGGTCCACTGTTCCGTTTTGCCGAAATATGACACATCCACCTTGACGGGGTGAGAGAAGTCTATTTCACCAGGAGAGATATCCGGCACAAGTGTAGTCATTCCTTCCGGGCCGAGCTTTATGTCCGTCAGGTTCAGCCGCGCAAGGTTGTAGGAGTCGGGAACTCGGATGATGATGCGCCGCCCGACCTCGTCAATTACGGAAGAGCCAATCTGCCCCTCAATGGCGATAGAGCGGGCAATGGTCTGCCGCGCCGTGATGACCCACTCGTAGTCTTGATATTTCGACAGCGTCACCTTCAGCGGCTTGGTAAGGTCGTATTCGCCTTCCAGCAGGTTCACGGAACACTCTGCGCCTTCGGTATACGTGAAGTCGGTAAACCGGACGTGCGCCGGGTCAGTCGTCTCGGCGAGAGTCAGCGCCACCTGGCAATTATCCTCGTCAATTGCAGCAGCAGCCTCCTCGCCGTCGGCGGCTATTGAGAGTATGTTCTGCGGTATGCGAGGATAGGGTATGTCGTTGTTGATACACCCGGCGAGCAAGAGAGATATGGAGCAGAGGAGCGCACAAAGGCTATGTCTTGTCATGTCAGAAATCATAAGTGTATGCCCAGGCCAAAGTTGATGTTGAACAGGTTGAAGCGGAAATTCGCGCCGGAGGTGAAGCGGTTGCCGGAATACTCTCCGTCAACGGACTGCTTCTCGTTGCGCAGGTAGAAACCGACGACAGCGAAAGCAACGTTGAAGGATACGTAAGGGTTGATGAACACGCACAGTCCCGGGGAGAAATTGATGTTGAAGTCGGTGTATGTGGTGTTGGTCAGCTTCGGCTTGCCGTCATAATTGCGGCGGAAATCGGAGTTTCCGGAGGAGAAAGCGAGTTCCAGCTCGTTGAACACGCCGAAGCGACCCTTTCGGGCCAGGCCTATGTATTGACGTGCGAATATAGCCGCAGTAAGAGCCTCGTTGCGGTACATCACGTCGGAAATGTCAAGGTTTATGTCATCGTCAAACTCCATGGCCAGCTTTCCGAGCGAAGCCTTGGACGAGTTGTAGCCGAGGCGCATGCCCACGGAAAAGTTGTTCTTGATGAAGTAAGAGATGTAGGGACGGACGGAGAACGTATGTCCCGTGAAGTCAAAATCCGACAGGATGTCAAACAGCTGCAGGTCGGTTGACGAGAACTCGCCGTAAGAGGCAGTTATACCGAACTGCCAAGTGTTTTTCGGTATGAAAAGGTAATTGAACAGGCCACGGGAGAAGCGGCCGATGTTCTTTTCACGTATAACCATACTGACGGTGTCGCCCTTGAGCAGCACCTTCTCATTGTCATCTGGGGCATGACGGCGGCTCACAATGTCGTAGCGGCCGTCAATCGCGCCTTGCACGCGGTCAACAAGAGTGTCAGGCACCCAAATCATCTTCATGCCACTGGCAGGAGCTGCGACCGTGTCAGCCACGGCGTCACGCCCTGTGCAGGGGTAGAGGACACTGTCTGCCCATACCGGCAAAACGCCGAGGACGGCAATCAACAAAACTGCTATTCTAAACATGGGCATCACAGGTAAAAGGCACACCCGAAGGTGATTGAAAACAGGTTGATTTTGAAGTTTGCGAACTTGGTCTTGACGTTTGAGACATAGATGCGGTCGCTGGTCTGCCGGTTATGGTTATATGAAAATCCGAGCACGCCTACATTCACCTCGAGGGCAGAATAGTTGTTTAGGAACACCACCATGCCCGGAGCGAGCCCGACGTTGAGGTTGAAGTTGCGCATATATGTGCCGGAGAAGTCCGCGCCGCTGCCCTTGGTAATCTTGGACTGGCCTCCGCCGAGCTTGAACTGGAGCTCGGAGAAGAAGCCGAAGCGTTTGCTGCGGCCGAGCGAGAAATAGTTGCGCAGAATGGCCATGCCCCAATAGCTGTGGTTGAGCGAATAGAGGTGGTCTGCGGAATATTCCGTCTCGGAGTCAAGCACCACATCGGCACTCTCAAGCTTTGTAAGGGAGCGGGAATATCCGAACTTGCCGCCGGCGCCCATGTCATTGCGGAAGATGTAGCACACCATGGGGCTGACATTAAACGAATATGTATCGCCGGAAATGTTCTCAAATATCAGAAACTGGTACTTGTTCTGGTTAGACTGCGAATAATTGACAGAAACGCCCGTTACCCACTGGCCTTTCGGCACAAAGACTACTGACTCGATGTCGCGCTCGAAGTTCTCGAGAGAATCGGGCAGTTCCCCACCCCGGGCCATGAAAGACCCGAGAGTGAGGAACAGCAAAAGGGATAAAAATCTATAGATCTTATTCATACGTGAATGAGAGGTCGTCGAGGTACATCACGGAGTTGCCGCCGGTGAAGTAGTCGCCGTAAAGCGACGCGGAAGCGACGATAATGATGTACATCTGGCCGTCATAGTTGGCATTTTTCCACTCGAGGGGGATTTCAAACTCGCCGACAGCATTGTCCGCGCCGAAGTTGCCGTCCCAGATTACCTGGCCGTAGGCAAGCACATAGTCGGCGTTCTTGTCAAACAATGCGCGGTCGGAAGATTTGGTGCGGATGTCAACTTTCTTGGTTGTCACAGCAACATAAACCGTACCCTTGTCCATGTCGCCCTTGGAGAGAGCGGCCCCGCTCTGTGCCCACTGCACAGAGGCTGGGCGGTAGTTGGCATAACCGATCATCTTTACGGGGTGGCATCTCGGCATCTCGCGTCCCCATAGCAGCACGCCGTCAGTGCCGTCGGTCTTGACGTACTCGCCAGCGAACAAGTTGCCTGCAGCAAACTTGCCGATCATGCCGACACCGACAAACTGCGATTCGAGCTTGACAGAGGACGAGCCGGAATGAACAAATGTACTGGACTGTGTAGTGACAGCCTTGTTCATGGTCATCGAACCGGCATTGCCGGAACTCCAGAATGTCGTTGCGCTGCCAGTGCCAGGGAAGGGCACGTTCTTGCCGCTGAAGCTGTAAGTGCTCCAGTCCTCAAACGAGGCGTTGGGGATAGCATACGCGGCCTCTGTAGTGAACTCGACAGTCTTGTTGTTGACATATCCGTCGGCAATGGCCTGCACTTCGTATGTCGTCGAGGGCTGGAGATTGGTCAGGCGGAAGGCAATCTCGCTCGTAGAGGCAGCTGTGCTGCGCGACTCAATCCATTCAGAAGAGCCCTTGGCTCGGAAACGTATACCGGGGTTGGAGACTGAGGCATCTACTATGGTAGCCTTGACAAGTGCCGAATACGAGCGTATGTCAGACTTAGCCACATCCTGGGGAATAACAGAGGCATCGCTCACCTCGATGACAATGCGCGTCACCGTGGTGCGGTCGTTGGCATCAGTAAGCGTCAGGTCAATCCAATACGAGCCGTTGGCAAGGCTGTTGAGCATTGCTGCTGGTATCTTCATGCGCATCTGCGTGTAGCCGGCGTCAGTAGTCGAAGCCGACGTTGACCAGGTCACGCCGTGGCCGCGAAGTTCAGTCTCCGCGCTCTCGGCGAGGTTCATCAGCTCATAAGCGTCATACTGCGTTCCAAAGGCAGCTTTGTCAGAGAACGCCAGGCGCATGCTCTTTAGGTTGCCGTAGCACACGCCCCCGAGCAGGATGTCGTCGAATGAGTTCTGCGCGCCAGAAATCGGGGCTGAGATGTCAATGCCGTAGGCAGTCACCCTAGGGGCGGAATGAATGATGATATTGTCCTCTATGAGAAGCTCTGTATCGTCCACGCTTATGGTAATGAACGCGCCGCCGACATCATTCTGGTTCTCGTTTTCGTTGTAGTTCAGGTTGAGGACATACTCGTGCGCACGCTGCACATCGGGTATCTCGCCCGACTTGGTGAACTTTGTGCCGACCATGTTGACGCCCTCGATAGTGTATGTGAGCTTGGTGTCGCCATTGGGCATCATGAAGTATCCGTGGGCATCGTTGATGTTGTCGGCATTAAAGACCAGTTCACCCTTGGTGTTGGCCACAGTCACCTTGAATTCAGGCAACAGTTCCGACGACACGCGGTCACGGTTGACCGAAGCAACTACGTTTGCGATCTTGCAGTTGATGACAACATTGTTGACACCCTGATGGATTGTGAACGGCTCGTAGGCGCGGTAGAACTTCTTGTCGAAAGAGGCCGACACGGAGTCGCCTGTCCAAGCCTCGGCGACATAGCTGCCAGACTTGAGCCACAGGTCAGAGGGGACGTTGTCGAGTCCCTTGAACTTGTGGATGAGGCCTTTTGTGCTGGAAATGTATATTACGCAGTTGTCTGCGAGATATGTTTCGTCAACATCAGCGCGAGTGACCTCGCTGTTGACTATCATCTTCATTTTGAGGAGACCCTCGCCCTGGTCAGGTGCTATGTCGTCAGAGCAGGACTGAGCAGTCATCCCGAAGAAGGCAGCCGCAAGGGCTATGACCGGAAATGATTTCAACATTTTCATAATCGGGATTATTTGAGGTTCCTGAATTTAAGAGACTTTGTAACTGTGCCGGAAGCATCGCCTACGGTGAGGACAAACTCATGCACGTCAGAATCGGGGTCAGCGTCAAGCAGCGGGACGAGCGACGAGATGTCGAATGTCTCGGAAGTCTTGCCGCCAACGTTGATAGGCAATCCAAGACCGGAGAGAGCTTCGCCGTACTGTCCCGGGTTGACCAGGTCGAGGTGCGTTGACATCGACAGCGGAGCGAGGAAGTCCTCGGTCAGGTATGGGGAAATGATGTCAACCTTGAAGACTGTAAAGCCTGTTTCGGAGGTTATGACGAGCTTGTAGGTCGCGCCGTTGACAATGTCCATGACTGAGTCAAGCACTATGTCGCTGTCGTCGGGCACCACGATGCTCGGGCCGCTGCCGGGAGTCGGCGGTGTCGGGGGGTTGTCTCCGCCATCCTCGCCCGGACGCTCGTCGTCATCGAGTATCTCGTCGTCGGGGTTGACATTGATGGTCAGGTCAGTCTCCGTGACGGATGCGTCAACGTTCACTCCGGAGAACACGATGTTGCCGGACGTGTCAGGCAGCTCGCCGTTGTGCAGGCTGTAGGTAATCTTGTAATGGTTGCCCGGCTTGACATCGGTGTAAGCCTTGAACTCTTCGTACTGTCCGCCCTGAATATTGCCGGAGAACGTGGCAACGAGAGTGTTGCTGCCCTCTACGTATGCGAAGTATGCTGACCGAGTCTCGTTTTTGGCGAAGTCGATTGACGCGCCGTCGCCCATCACTACATTCACCTTGGAGTCGTCAGACATCAGGTTCTTGATCGAGTCGTCAAAGATGATCGACACGCGCACGTTGGCGAGTTTGCAGACCACAGTCGAGACCTCGGTGATTTCCTTTTTCTTGACCTCGAAATCCTGCGAGCCCTCGAAATAGGGAGCTTCCCAAGCCACTGGCTGCAGTTCGCCGGAACGCACCTTTACGGTGTACTGGCCCACGGGGAGGGTGATCACCTCGGGCATTTCGGAGTAGACGTATGAGTCTACCACCTCGCCACCCTTGCAAATATCGACCAGAAACGAGCCGACATTGACAGAGGAGCGGACTATGTTTTCCTCATTTTCGATTTTGAGGACCATTTTCTTGACATTTAGAGTTCCGACCTCGCTGCCATCAACAGGAGGGAACGGGTCTTCCTTGCCGCACGCAGCCACGATGATTGCCATCAGGGCAACGAATGCTATATTGAAATATTTCTTCATTGTTTGCCGGTTCATTAATAGTTAAACTGGATGTTGTCAACCGTCAGGACGCTGCCCACATAGCGGGAGTCTCTATAACCTAAGAGCGCGCCTTTCGAGCCACCATGTTTGGTCAGCTTGGGGCTGTCGGCAGTCGAGGATATGAACACGATGTATGCGTGTGTGGCCTTGAGCGTCAGGTTGGTGTATTTCAGGTTGAGCGTAGTGTTGGTAAATGCGGACTTGGCAGTGCCTGAGACGAGCTCGGCGCGAGCCAGCTCGGTGGTCTTGCCTCCGTCACGGTTTTCTATCACGACATACGCCTTGAAGCTCTCGTTGTTGACAGGAGCGAACTTGTAGTCGAAAGAGAGGGATGTAGGACGCGAGGTGAAAGCGCGGCCGTAGTTGAACACCTCCTTGTCAGCGTGGAACTCCTTCTTGTTGCCCGGGCCGGAGTATGAGTGTTCTCCCATAAAGAGCATGCCCGGGGTAGCGATAGCCACGCTAGGGTCGGTAACGTCAGAGTATGTCACGCCCTTGCCCCAGCCCTCGGTGCAAATCTCGGCAGCCTTGCCGGAAGTGCCGTCAACGGGATATGTTCCGCTGTATGAGGCATAGTAGGGGGTTTCGCCCGAAGTCATTGATGTGGTCGTTGCGTTGCGTGTAGTCCAGTAAGGAGTGGCTGACGAGGATGCCATCGGGAACCAGCGGTATATATCCATACTGTAAATGGTGCCTCCGCTGTACACCTTTGATGAATACCACTCTTCCATGCCAGCGTTCAGAGGCTGTGCAGCAGCCTCTGTAGTGATGCGCAGTTCAGCGCCCATTGTCGGATTGGAGCCCTTCATCGCCGTTGACGTGATGTGGTATGTGGTCGAAGGCTCGAGGCCGCGTATTGTGATCTCGCCGGTTGGGGCATTGCGCGTGATGTTGGAGGCGGGTATTTCAGAGCCGCCGGCAAAGAGGCGCACGTTCTCGGTGATGAACTCATTCAGAGCCTTGCTGTCAGTGCCGCTCACCTTGATAATCGTGCGACGCGCGAAAGTGTTGGCAGTCAAGGTATAGTTGGGAGCAGCCTTGGCGATAGTGCCGGAAGCCATCTCCTTGCCGTGACAGTACAGCTTGATGCTCAGGTCGCGAGTCGTATTTGGCACGGAGAGCTTCACGTTGTAGTTGCGTGTCGGGAAGGCGTCAGAGCGCGTAGCAGCGCGTTTGCCCGCAGCCACAGTGGCGCTGGTTATCGGGCAGTCAACCCATACGCCGCTGTCGTCCAGACCCTTGACAGTGATGTCGTTGGCAATGTCAGAGCCGTTGTAAGCCACTACGATGTTGGCTACTGTCGAGCCGACAGGTGAAATCTCCGTGCTTACTAGGTTGACAACAAGAGGAGTACATTGCGCCACGAATGTCACGGGGTCATTGACGCGAGTGAGCTTGTCCTTGACCACGAGGGTAATGCGGTGCTCGCCCTGCGGCAGACGCGACAGTAGGCCTGCGATGTCAACAGAAGCCAGTTCGGCAGGGTTCTTGAACAAGCCGATGCAGCGTATTCCCTCGGCGGCGAGCTGCTGCTGAAGTGTCTCGGAAGCGTTGGCGAGTTCCACCTCACGCCCGAAGGGAGCAGAGTAGCTGTCAGACTCGATGGTCAGAACAGCGGAGGTGATAGTGCCGGCAGCGTATGCAGCAAACTTTGCCTCACCCTGGTATTTCGCGCTTTCGAGTATCGAAACGGCAGTGCCGGGGGTAAAGCCCTTGGCAGTCACTTCAGGGGCTGCAAGGTTGAGAAGCTCGTCGCTCAAGTCGATTTCGACATCCTCGGTCTGAACAGTGTCGTCAAACTTCACTACCAGCTGAGCATCGCCTACCTCGCCGTTGTTCACGTCGAGAGTTATGTGGTAGTAGTGGCGAGCCTCAGCCACAAACTCTGCGGGCTGTATGGTCGCCGATGTTCCGTTCTGCTTGGTGAAGGCGACAGTCACCTTGACAGTGCCGGGAACAAGATAGATGGGGTCATCCACCGTGTTGGAGAGCTCATGAAACCCGTAGCCCTCGGAGTGGAGCGTAGTGGTGTACTGCGAGAAATAGTTGCGGAACGCCTCAGTGTACTTCACGTCAACCATTGTGTTGGCGAGCGTTGCAGTCACCGAAGCCTCGGTGGTTTCGCCGGGCTTGACAGTGAGCGATGTCACGCCACGGTAGTACGGCTTGTTGTACCCTTCGTCGTCAGCATTGCCGTAATATGCCTCAAGAGTGTATTCCCCGGCCGGAAAACCCTTGTCTTCCGGAAACTCTGCTACCGTATTCCACTGGTAGCTGCTTGTACCGTCTGTCTTAGACAGTTTCAGACCGAACTGGCTCGCGTCTGGAGCCATTGCCTGTGCTCGCGTGGGTATCGCGTCCCGCACATGGCTGTCGGTGCTTACCTGCGGAGCGATGCCGCCTTCCCCCTCACTGTACTGCCACGGGTTGTCGTCGTTGCAGGAGGCGGCGGTCAGCATCAATGCCGAACAGATAAAGCCATAATAAATTCGTTTCATAAATCGGTTTGTTAATGTAATTTCTTTCGGTATTAAGCCGCATCCCATACCCATAATCCCATGCATCTGATGCGGCAGTAACAAAAAAACTAAGTCATTCAGCGACAAAATTAGGAAATATAATCGTAACCTCGCGAAAACATTCATAAAAATCGCATCAAGAGGTGCAATATTCTCCTGTCATTCGGCGATTATACACTAAATATGCTCTTTTATCGTCTTTCGCGGAAGAAGTCCTGCATCAGCCTGCGGCACTCATCGGCAAGCACGCCAGCGGTGATCTGCGTGCGCCGGTGCATCGGCGGGCTGCCCAGCATATCCGTGCCGAAATACGTGTGTGTGCCCCGCTTGTCGTCGGGCGTGCCGTAAACCACGCGCCCTATCTGCGCCCACGCCAACGCCCCGGCACACATCAGGCATGGCTCTACAGTGACATACAATGTACAGTCGGGCAGGTACTTGCCGCCGAAATGGCTTGCGGCGGCAGTCACGGCCATGATTTCCGCATGGGCAGTTACGTCAACAAAACGTTCCGTCTGGTTGTGGGCGCGTGCCACTACCCTGCCCCCGGCCGTCACCACCGCGCCGATAGGTATCTCCCCTTCGCGGTACGCTTCACGAGCCTCCTCCAATGCCAACAGCATGAACAGTTCATCTGCAGCCGCGTCGCTGTGCAAGTTTCTGTTCATGAGAGCATTGACATAAGGTGTTCCCTCACACGGTTCATCAGCCAGCGCGGAGTGGATGTCGCGCCGCAGATGCCTATCCGCTTCGCGCCCTTTATCCACGCGGGGTCTATCTCGTCCTCCGATGAGACGAGGTATGAATGTGGCGTCACAATGCGGCACTCCGCAAACAGCACCTTGCCGTTGCTGCTCTTGCGCCCGCTCACGAATATGACCACCTCATGGGCAGCTGCAAAACTGCGCAGATGCTCCATGCGGCGAGCCACCTGCCGGCATATTGTGTCGTAATACTCGAACTTGCCGCTGCGCTTGCGTCGCTTTATGGCATCGACTATGTTGCGGAAACCCTCAAGCGACTTGGTGGTCTGCGAATACAGCAGCACGTCTCGGTCCAGGTCCACTCGCTCCAAATCTGCTTCTTCCTGTATCACCACGGCAGTGCCGTCGGTCTGCCCTACCAGGCCATTTACCTCGGCATGGCCGAGTTTGCCGTATATGAGTATCAGCGGCTTGTCGGCAAGCCCCGAGGCAGCGTCATACGCCTGTTTGATGCGGCGTTGCAGCTGAAGCACCACCGGGCAGGTGGCATCGATGATCTGGATATTGTTGCGGCGTGCCGTGTCGTAGGTCGAGGGTGGCTCGCCATGCGCACGCAGCAAGACGCGAGTGTCGTGGAGGCTGGCAAATGTGTCATGGGTGACTGTGCGCAGTCCCTTGGCGTGGAGGCGTTCCATCTCGCTGGAATTGTGGACGATGTCGCCCAGACAGTACAGCGACGACTCTTCGCGCAGCACGTCCTCTGCCTTCTCAATCGCCGTCACGACCCCAAAACAGAAGCCCGACTGCTCGTCAATCTCTATGGCAACGCCAGTGTCAGCCATGGGTCACGCCTTTTGTCCAACAGTCTTGCGGTATATTTCCATTAGAATTTCCATCTGCTGCTCTCGAGTGATGTTGTCATTGGCGAGCAGGTGGGCGTCGTCGGCTCGCCGCAGCGGCGACACTGCACGGCTGCGGTCTATGCGGTCACGCTCCGTCACATTGTGCAGCACCTCGTCATAGTCTGCGGGCATACCCTTGTCAATCAGTTCCTTGTACCGGCGCATGGCACGCACCTGCGGCGAAGCCTCGACAAACACTTTCATCTCAGCATCAGGGAACACAGTCGTGCCGATGTCGCGACCGTCCATGACTATACCCTTGCGGCAGCCCATAGCTTGTTGCTGTCGCGTAAGGCACTCTCGCACTGCAGGAATGGCCGACACGGGGCTGACAACATCCGAAACGCGCAGCGTCCGTATCTCGCGCTCCACGTTAACGCCGTTGAGCATCGTCTCCGACACGCCAGTCTGCGGATTTACAGCAAATGAAACATTTATGCCAGGCAAAGCCGCTTCGAGTGCTGCGACATCTACTGCGCCGTCAGCCGACACCATGCCGTGGTCGAGGGCGTAGAGCGTCACAGCGCGGTACATTGCGCCTGAATCAATGTAGACATACCCGAGGCGACGAGCCAAGTCCTTGGCCATCGTGCTTTTGCCCGACGAGGAATAGCCGTCGATAGCAATGATGATTCTGGGTTGATTTTCCATGGTTGTTGTTCTAAGCCATCGGGTCAGTGCAGCAGCTCCCCGAGGTTGGTCGATACGTTCAGCATCAGCGACGAGCCTCCCTTATGGGGCAATGCATAACCCACTGCAAAGCGGAACGACTTGACGTTCAGCCCCAAGCCAGCCGAGAAGCCCGACAGGAAATTGCGGCTGTAGCCCGACATGTCGGTGCGCTGCTTGTAGTTGTACGCCAAATCCAAGTAAAACGTTTCCGAAGGCTGGTACTGAAGCCCGAAGATGAGGTGGCGGAAGAGGTTTGAGCCGAACGACGACTTCTTGGTCTGCTGTTTTTCAGGGTCGTTCTTGTCATGGCTGTAATATGGCAAATCCCATTTGGTGAGATGCCAAGCGGTAATGCTCAGCGAGAACGGCGACGAGCCAAGCCCTTGCATATAGCCGAGCTGGACGTCCACCGGCAGACGGTCGTATGACTGGTCGAAACGCTTGACCTGGCCGCCGAGGTTCTTGACCACAGCCGACAGCGACAGGTCATGCTCCTCGTTGTAGTAGTTTACGCCGAGGTCGGTGGCAATGGCAAATGCGGAATACTGCTCATAGTTGCTGTAGACCATCTTCATCATGATGCCGCCGCGCAGCCTGTCGGTGAAATCATGGGAATATGCGCCTTCAAACACGATGTCCTGCGGCGAGAAAGTCCCGGTCTCCGTGCCGTCGGGGGCAGTGGCAGTCATAGTGCCGTAGTTGATATAGCGTATGCCAGCCATCCACGCGCCGCGCTCGCCGGCAGCCATGCCATAACGCGCAGAAGCCACGTTGGACGAGCCGAACCACCGCATATAGGACAACGCCACCTGCTTGTCGAGTTCCGGGCCTATCAGCGCGGGGTTCTGATCTGCAAGGTTCACATCGTCATTGATGACCGCCGGCGCAGCGCCGCCCAGGCCAAACGCCTGTGCCGATGACGGCAGCTCGAGGAAACTGTATCCAGACGAACCGGTCTGCCCCCATGCCGCCGGCGCACACAGTGCCAGTGCCGCAATATATATGGAAACACGTGATTTCATAATCTTCCTTAGATAGTAACGGCACTACACCACCGCTATTATATTCAGCCCCGGGAAATTTGAGTGTGAGGGACACGGAAAGCATGCTGAAGCCGGAGCATGAGCAAAACAAGGTTAAATGTAAAGAGCCTACATATAAAGCAATTAAAACCGCTTGGCACATATTGGGCGGCTCGCTATATTTGCATCCGGAAACTGAATAGATACGAACATGTCCAAGTTCAACAAGATATTCCTCCCCATGCTTGTGGGGCTGTCGCTGTCAGCACCGTTGACAGCACTGCCGCAGACAGTCTATGTACGGTGTGCCGACGTGAGCAAACACAATACATACCGTGAAGTGTACGAATATGATTTTGTAGACGAAAAGCCCGCGTTCCCGGGAGGCGACACGATGCTGCTGCAATACATCAACCGGACAAGGCAATATCCCAAACGGGCATACCGCAAGGGGATTCAGGGACGTGTGACGCTGTCGTTCGTGGTCAATGCCGACGGCACAGTTTCCGACGTTGCCGTATTGCGCGGCGTTGAGAAATCGCTTAACAAGGAGGCAGCCCGCGTCATAGCCGACATGCCGCACTGGAAGCCTGGCCGCATTGACGGCAAACCTGTGCCTGTGCGCGTCATACAGACCATCGTTTTCAGAAAGTAAGACACACGAACATCCATAATCAATCCCGGGAAATCGGACATGTCCGACATCCCGGGATTTTTCATGCTCCGCACACGGAGGCTTACGCCAGTGTCACGGTAATTTCCTCGCCTTCAGCGTTGAGGCAGACCTTGCCCTCCCTGCCGAGCCAGCCGAGCGCGGGCAGGATTTCATCTTTCTTCAGCTTGGTCGCCTTGCGCAGGCCTTTCATGCCGAGTGTCCGGCCGGGCGCGGCATCGAGAGCCTGATACACCTTGCCGGCGTTTGTTCCAATGGATTCAATAGTCATTTTACCTTAAGATTTTATCAGTCAATATGTATTATCGCCGCAAAGGTAATAAATAATCCGCTAACCGCAATAGCGAGAAAGAAATTGCAGAGCGTGTAATTAATCACCAGCGGCGGCGTTATACATTATATATGGCAAAGAAAAAGACACGCACCACCATCGATACGTCCACGCTGCAAAAAGGGACTGTCACACGCAATACCGGCAGCGCATACACCGTGCGCCTCGATACGGGCGGCGACACCGCTTGCCGCGTCAAGGGCAACCTGCGCATACGCGGCATACGCACGACCAACCCCGTGGCTGTCGGTGACCGCGTGACTGTGGCAAAAGCCGCTGACGACGCGGACTACATAACCGCAGTGCTGCCGCGCCGCAACTATATAATCCGCCGTGCCTCAAACCTGTCAAAGGAATCACATATCCTTGCCGCCAACATTGACCAGGCCGTCCTCGTAGCCACACTGCGAGAGCCGGAAACGACAACCACGTTCATTGACCGTTTTCTCGCGACAGCCGAGGCTTACGCCATACCCGCGTCACTCGTGTTAAACAAGTGTGACATGTGGGACAGCGATGACCGCCAACTTGCGGAGGCGCTGCGCATCCTCTACACGCAAATAGGCTACGAGGTCATTTTCACCTCCGCTTCCACCGGCGAAGGGCTCGATGAGCTGTGCACTGCTGTTGCCTGCAAGACTTCTCTGCTCGCCGGAAACAGCGGCGTGGGCAAATCCTCAATAATAAACGCCATTGTACCTGAAGCAAACCTGCGGACAGGAGAGATTTCAGACATACACCATACAGGCACACACACCACTACTTTCTCGGAGATGATAGAGATACCCAGCGGAGGGTACATCATTGACATTCCGGGAGTGAAGGGTTTCGGTGTCATCGATTTCGAGCCGGCATCCGTGTCGCATTATTTTCCCGAAATATTCAGGGCGTCCGCCAGCTGCCGCTACAGCGACTGCAAGCACATAGGCGAACCGGGGTGCGCCGTCAGGGACGCTCTCGAGCAGCACTTTATCTCGCAGAGCCGCTACACCTCCTACCTGAGCATACTCGAGGAAGCCTCTGAAGACGCTGGTGCTGACAAATACCGAAAACCGTACTGACACCTCTGGCGGCTGAACGCTCCGCACGGGAAACTCAAATAAAAGAGCGGGTACACCGTATGGTGCACCCGCTTCGTTATCGTCAGGGACAATGGTAATTATCCGTTGTTCTCGTCTTTCTGCATCTTCTCTTTCAGAGCCTGAAGAGCGGAGAGGTCGCCGAGTGTTGTCTTCTCGATCTGAGGTGCAACGACCTGCTCCTCGTCGCGACGGTTGTTCTGGCGGCGAGCAGGACGCTCCGCACGGCGCTCTGCCTTGGTAGCATCTTCGGCGATGCGGCTGTGGCTGAGGATGATGCGCTTGCTGTCCTTGTTAAACTCAATGACCTTGAAGTCGAGCACATCGTCGAGCTTGGCCTGAGTGCCGTCTTCCTTGACAAGGTGCTTGGGAGTTGCGAAACCCTCTACACCGTATTCGAGTGCAATGACTGCTCCCTTGTCCATAACCTCTATGACACGTCCCTCGTGAATTGAGCCGACGGTGAAGACTGTCTCAAATACGTCCCATGGATTTTCCTCGAGCTGCTTGTGGCCGAGGCTCAAGCGGCGGTTGTCCTTGTCGATTTCGAGCACAACCACATCGATGTCTGCGCCAACCTGAATGAACTCGCTGGGGTGCTTGATTTTCTTGGTCCAGCTGAGGTCGGAGATGTGGATGAGGCCGTCTACGCCTTCCTCTATCTCAACAAACACGCCGAAGTTGGTGAAGTTGCGCACCTTGGCGGTGTGGCGGCTGCCGATAGCATACTTCTCCTCGATGTTCTCCCACGGGTCTTTCTTGAGCTGCTTGATGCCGAGGCTCATCTTGCGGTCCTCGCGGTCGAGCGTCAGCACTACGGCCTCCACCTCGTCGCCGACTTTCAGGAAGTCCTGTGCGGAACGGAGGTGCTGGCTCCAGGACATTTCAGACACGTGGATGAGGCCTTCGATGCCAGGCTGCACTTCTACAAATGCGCCATAATCTGTCATGACTACTACGCGGCCATGAACATGGTCGCCCACCTTGAGGTTGGGGTCGAGGCTGTCCCAGGGATGCGGCAGGAGCTGCTTGAGACCGAGGGCGATGCGCTTCTTCTCGTTGTCGAAATCGAGGATAACGACCTTGATGTCCTGGTCGAGCTGAACCACTTCGCGGGGGTCTGAAACACGGCCCCAGCTCAGGTCGGTGATGTGTACCAGACCGTCTACGCCGCCGAGGTCAACAAATACTCCGTAAGGAGTGATGTTCTTCACCTTGCCCTCGAGCACCTGGCCCTTTTCGAGCTTGGAGATGATTTCCTTCTTCTGTGCCTCGAGTTCTGCCTCGATAAGTGCCTTATGGCTGACAACGACGTTCTTGTATTCCTGGTTGATTTTCACAACCTTGAACTCCATGGTTTTGTCCACGAATACGTCGTAGTCACGGATGGGGCGCACGTCGATCTGCGAACCGGGGAGGAATGCCTCGATGCCGAACACATCGACAATCATACCACCCTTGGTGCGGCTCTTGACATAGCCCTTGATGATTTCGTCGTTTTCGAGCGCCTGGTTGACACGGTCCCAAGAGCGTGTCTGGCAGGCCTTCTTGTGAGAGAGTTTGAGCTGGCCGTTCTTGTCCTCCAGTGACTCGATGTATACTTCCACCTCGTCACCCTCTTTCAGGTCAGGATTGTAACGGAACTCGCTGATGGGGATGATGGCGTCTGACTTCATGCCTATATCTACACGAACTTCACGCTTGGTGATGGATTTCACCACGCCAGTCACTACCTCATTGTCCTTAGCTGTCTTAAGAGACTCGTCGTAGGTCTTCATCAGATCCTCACGCTTGTTCTTCGAACCAGCTGTTTCGCCCATTTCGTAGGCTTCCCAATCGAAGTCTTCGATAGGGCTCTGAGTATTTTTCAATTCACTCATTAAATTAG
Source organism: uncultured Muribaculaceae bacterium (assembly GCA_934663645.1). Lineage (GTDB taxonomy): Bacteria > Bacteroidota > Bacteroidia > Bacteroidales > Muribaculaceae > Lepagella. Next base: position 17,584 of record CAKUKR010000021.1, read on the forward strand.
TTAATAAATAGGGTTAATAATTCTCGGCTCGCAGCCGTTAAGGCTTTGAGTGGCGCAAAATTACGAATAAATTCCGACACTCCGAACTTTCACGCCATATTTTTTGTGTTTTTCTCGCAGTGGGTCGTATTTTTCGCTGTTTCAGGCGGTTAAACACATCCCAGGCTATGACAGCAGCATTGCCGTTTCCTCGTCGAGGGAGCGGCGATATGAGGCGCGGTCGTCAGCTGTCAGCTGCAGGTACTGTTCGGAATACTCCTTCATCAGCCCTCGCCGACATGCCCAATATTCACGCAGCGTTGCGGCTATCCACGCTTTCTCGCGGTCGGCAAACGCCTCGGCGGCACGGGTGAACACAGCTTCGATGTCTGCCAGCGACTCTGACTGCATGGCGGCTTCGACATCAGCGGCTGTAACAGTCTGCCCGCCGGCATCCACCCATTTCACAGCCCCGCTGACACCTGCCGCCTCGGGAAACGGCTCGTCGCCAAATATGGTTTGCAAGTAATGCGCTATGGCGAGTGTATAGTATTTTTTGGCGCGGTCAAGGCTCGAGGCACGGAATTTCATTCCCTTGTGGCGGATGAACAGGTCGTCGTCAGGGCCTTTGGCTATCAGTGAGTCTATCAACTCCATTGCACTCGCCATTGCGCTCACTGTCACAGGGTTGAGCACTGGAAAGTTTATGCGGTCATGCATCGGAATGCGACGCTTCAGCCTGCGGTCGCGGACAGGCCATTTCTTCTCGTCACGCGCCAGCCCGCAGCTGCGCAGCATCATGCCCGGGACAACTGTCGTCGCGCCCTTCTCGTCTCCGAATATATATGAGAATGGGAAATCGGACGTGTCGGGATGGTTCTTGTGCGTGCCCATTATCATCGAGAACGCCCCTATCTTCGCCCCCCACATGACGTATGAGCTGCTGGAGGTCTTGACACCGCGCTGCATGATGCCCCAATGCACAGGCCCTAGCTTGTACATGTGGTTGCTCTGGTTAGTTCCCGAGCCGGCGTTCATGAACGACAGCTCGCACCCTATCAGCAGCGACGACTTGTGCATGCTGACGGTGTACGGCCCGGCGAATACGGCACACGCCTCACCGTTCTCAAGCGAAGTATTGGCAAACATGAGCGTGTCGTGGGCGGTGAACCCTTTGTCAACGACAACGCCTTGGCCCACATAGCAGTTGCGCAACAGCGAGCCGCTGTCAACGACACCGTCCTCTACTATGAAATTCTCGGCATCTACCCCGCTGCCGATGTATGCGAGTTCGCGGCCGCGCGGGGCATTGTTGACCACCATGCCGTTTTTGAGCGACCGTGCGCCCTGTATCGTAACGCCGTCATACACGCGCACATTGACCAGCGGGCCACAGTCGCGTATCACCGCGTCCGCGCCTATTGCCGGCGGCACTGCGCACACGTCAAACCGCTCGTCGAGCATCGGGCGAAGGGTCTCCTCTGCCCAATGGGGATAGTGCGCCGACAGCCATGCCACCTGCGCCGACAGCCCAGGGTATATGTACACCGGGCGCGAGCCGGTCTCGTCAAGCACATTGACCGCCGTCAGCAAGCCGCACGAGGCAGAGGGCTCAAACTCTACGCGGGCGGTATTCTCGATTACGGCGCGGTCGCCGACACGGCAGCCGCGCAGTGCGCCGCCTATGTTGCGTATGGTCACGTTGTCTCCAATAGTGCAGTCACAGATGCGTGCGTTCTCGATGCCGCTGTCCGGCACACTCTCATCGCTGCCCAACGCCCCTATCGCCACGTCGCCGCAGAAACGGACACACCGCACCAGCGACAGGTCAGTGTCGTCCGTGATGCGTACGCGCTCCCACGCGCTTGAGCAGCAACCCTGCCGCTCAAGCTGCTGGCGTTCCCACCACCGCAGCTGACGGTATTCAGGACATTGACAATTCATCTTCGTCATATTTCTGATAGAGGAAATCGTTGTATGGGAAACGCTCCGTATGGATCTCCTTCGCCTTCTGGTAGAGGAGTGCTTTCAGAGCGTCTATGTTGGTCTTCTCGCGTGCTGAGATGAACACGCAGTTGCCCTCAGTGCGGGCCATCCACGTCTTCTCAAACTCCGAGAGGGGTATGTTGCGGCGCGTAGCCGGCGTGAGGTCGTCCGCGTCTTTCGGCTCGTAAGTGAACGCATCTATCTTGTTGAAGACCATGATGACCGGCTTGCCGGCAGAGCCGCACACGTCGGCGAGGGTGCGGCTGACCACCTCCACCTGCTCCTCAAACTGCGGGTGGCTCACATCGACCACATGGACCAGCACGTCCGCCTCGCGCACCTCGTCGAGCGTCGACTTGAACGAATCCACAAGGTGTGTCGGCAGCTTGCGGATGAAGCCGACTGTGTCTGTGAGCAGAAACGGCAGGTTCTCTATGGTCACCTTGCGGACAGTGGTGTCGAGGGTGGCGAACAGCTTGTTCTCCGCAAACACATCGCTTTTGCTCAGCAGGTTCATAAGCGTGGACTTGCCCACGTTGGTATACCCAACCAGCGCGATGCGCGTGAGCTTGCCACGGTTCTTGCGCTGTATGCTCTTCTGCCGGTCTATGTGGCGCAGCTCCTCCTTGAGGCGCGAGATCTTGTCGAGGATGATGCGGCGGTCAGTCTCAATCTGCGTCTCTCCGGGGCCGCGCATGCCGATGCCGCCGCGCTGCCGCTCGAGGTGCGTCCACATTCGCGTAAGGCGCGGCAGCAGGTACTGGTACTGCGCCAGCTCCACCTGAGTGCGGGCAGTAGCCGTCTGGGCGCGGCGGGCGAATATGTCGAGTATCAGGCTCGTGCGGTCCAGTATCTTCACCTTCAGCTCCCGCTCCACATTCAGCACCTGCTTGGGCGACAGGTCGTCGTCAAATATCACCAGCCCCGTATCGTTGTCCTCGATATACTGCCGTATCTCCTCGAGCTTCCCCTTGCCAACGTAAGTACGAGGGTTGGGATAGTCAAGCCGCTGGACGAAACGGCACACAGGCTCTGCCCCGGCGGTACGCGCCAGGAACGCCAGCTCGTCGAGATACTCGTTGCACTTCGTCTCCGGCTGCTGCTGCGTCACGAGGCCGACAAGCACCGCGCTCTCGTTGCTCTCCTTGTTTATGATGTGGTCCTCTATCATCTCTGTCGAGTTTTAGACGGCAAAGATAGCAATAATTCCGGGGAAGTCAAAGGGACAGACACAGCTTCAGCACCCCGAATAGTGAAATAATTTTGAAATAACGAGGCGCAGATGCCTCTTGCAACGGATTATTTTGTACTTTTGCGAGACTATATTCATGCTGTGAAAAATGGAAACCCCCGCAATTCCTTATTCCTGGTGCGCTGATGCCTGTCTCGTGCTCATGGTCACGTGCATGGTCTGCGCCATAGTCCGCTGGTTTCACGTCTGCCGCCCATACCGCGACAACGCAGACTTACACTTCCCGGCACGCCGGCAGACCACATTCTTCTATGCCGGCATCCTGATGTACCTCCCCTATTACCTCAACCCGGCAGACCCGGGGTCATGGCACTACGCAGGGATTTTCGGCATCATGTTCTACCCGGCAATAGTCTCCCTGCTGATAATGCGCTATTTCAGCCTGCAAAAGCTCGAAGAGAGGATAAACCGGGTGCTTTTCATCGCGCCAATGGCGATGCTCGCCGCAATGTTCGCAGCTGTACTCATTGACAGCCAGTGGTTTGAACGCCAGCTGTGGTGGCTGCAATGGGCAGCCGGCACGCTAAGCCTGGTGCTTACTGCCCACCTTGTACTGGTCACCAAGAAGCTTCAAGACAAAATACGCGAGTTCCACACCCAGAACTACGCCACCGAGGATGATTTCCCATACGTATTCGCAAGCAGGGTCGTATGGATGCCTCTGGCATACATAGCGCTGATGTGGTGCATAGTCATCTCCGACAGCCGCATGCTGAAATTTGCACTCGACCTATTGGCCTCCGCGTGGGCCCTGATGTTCCTGTGCATGATACTCAACCCTCAACGCATCTCGAGCAACGACAAGACAACGGAAGCCTCCGCAGCAACAGAGCCCGAAGCGGCAGATGCAGCTGCCTCTGAGATTGCCGGCGGCAGCCCTGCCGAAACACAGCCGGCCACACCGTACAGCGACGAGGTGAAGCGGGCCGTCATCGAGGTCATACTCGCCAAATACAAGGAAAAACACCTTAAGAAGTCGGATGTAATTGCCGAAATCAACCAGGGTATGATAGCGCCGGCAAGCCGCTTCATCGCCGCGATAGGATACTACAGGCTCATAAACATGTTCCGCCTCGAATATGCCCGCCAGTACATCGACGCGCACCCGGAGGCCAAGCAAGCGGAGATTGCCGACGCTGCCGGCTTTGTGTCCAACACTGCCTATTGCAAGGCCAAGAAAAACGTCCAAAACATCGATGCCGACATCGTTTCGGAGGTTCATTTATGACTTTAAAAACGAAACGGCTGAAAATCTGACAATTACAAACACCAACTATGCCTTAGAAGCAACGAGCATATTCGCCAAAAGAAAAATTCGCACGACTAAGTACACTTCAAAAGCAATGAATTTCCTCTTACGAGGATACAATAGACGCGAGAGGAAAGTTAAAATTCACAGACCCTATTTCAGCCGCAACACTTTGCGGCTGCTTCTCGCCACACGGCTCAAAGATGCGTTGTAATTTTGCAGCGTGACAATTATGCGTTGCTCGGGAAACTTCCTCTGCCTCCACTCGGCACGCAGCTGTCTCAAGGGAATAAGAATTGAGTCGTAATACTTCAAAAACACACCCAATGTATATTAGGCTGACAAAAGCAGTCCCATATATTGTCGCCCTGGCGATGACGCTGCCTGCGATGAAGACGTATGCCGACGATGACGTATGCCAGCAATGGTATGCCGGCATCGAGGGCGGTGTGCCGTTCGCCACAAGCACGTTCAGCAGCTTCGGGCACGACAAGACACGCACCGGCTGGTCCGCTGGCATACACGGCGGTTACCGGCTCAATGCCATCCTGTCCGCAGAGCTGTTCGCAAAATACACGTCTGTCGCCACATCGGCAAGGCCCTGCTGCGAGGCAAGCGACTACTGGCTCGGCAGCGACAGAATGATGTACTACGCGCCTGTACTGAACATGGACGGCTGGAGCTATTCGTCACTGCGCAGCGACATCACGGCGCAGCGGTACGGCCTGAGGCTGAACGTCAACCTACTCGGCTTTGCCGCCAGCACGCACAGCCGCTGGACGCTCGAACTGTCGCCCATGATAGCCGCTGCCGGCACAAAAGCCACAATCAAGACTGCCGACGGCGACAATACAGCCTTGGAGGGCGACTCCCGCTGGCACTTCGCATACGGCGGCGACATACACGCAGCATACAGCCTGACGGCAAACTTCTCGCTCGGCATTTATTCCGGCATAACCTCGTTCTGCGGACAGCGCATCGACGGCATGCCAAAGCACATACACCACTCCAACTTCATCTGGGAAAGCGGCATCCGCCTCGGGCTGTCATTCGGAAGCACAAAGAAGAAATCTGCCCCAGACACACCCGAAACAGAAGAGCCGGAATACGGATTGAGGCCTGTGGTGACAGAATGTCCCGAAAAGCAGCCCGAGCCGACAGCGGCAGAGACAACCGTGCCGCCGGCGGGAACGCCAGCCGCTGACACTACGGACGAGGGCAAAAACGCCGTAACCATTGCCGCCGAGGGCGACGAGAGCTGCATGACATTCCCTGATGTCTACTTCCCCTTCAACCGCACAGACATCACAGCCTCCCAGCAAGCGAAATTGCAGCAGATACTCGACCTGCTCAACGCTAACCCGGAAATGAAAGTGACCCTAAACGGATGGTGCGACGCGACAGGCAGCGTCGCAGTCAACGACCGCATATCACGCCAACGTGCCGAGACTGTCAAATCGTGGCTCACAAGCCACGGCATAGATGCCGAACGGATTACCGCCATAGGCAACGGCATAGACCGCAACGAGACTGACAACAGCAAGGCACGCCGCGTATCGACAAGCAGCAGCCGCGCAGACAAACCTACAAAACAGTGACATGAGACTTATACACGATTTTATTACCCTATTATTGTCCTGCGCGGCTGTCTGCCTCGCCGCCCTGTTCACCTCTTGCGACAAGGAGGAACATGATGGCGAGCAGGGCCTCGCTATCTCACTGTCTTGGATGGACGATGACGACTCTGGCACACCCGTCGGCGACATCAAGCTGTGGATATACCGCACTGCCGACGGCTCTCTCGCCGGCGAATACGAATACGGCGACCCGCGACAACTGGCACGCACACTATACCCTCTCCCCGCAGGTGACTACACCGTCGTTGCAGCCGCAAACCTGGTCGCACCGTTTGACATAGACAAGTCAGCAGCTAACAGTCTGATAGCATACGAGAACTTATTATTTCGCATTGGCGAACCAAGCTCATCGCCCAAGCATGCCCACTATGGCGTAGCTGCCGTCAATGTAGCCGGCAGCGGCATCACCAAGGCGCAAGTGCCCTTGAAACGAATTCTCTCAGAACTGACCATCAGAATCGAGGGAATGCCCGAGAACGCAATTCTCTCGGGTTCTGTAAACAATTCTTCTACCGGATTATTCCCGGTGCTTAAAGACCCGGAGGGGAATTACGGCAATGCCACCGCCGAACCCCTCCCCACAGAAATTCAAAGTACAAAATCATCAGACGCTGTCCTGCTGACCACTACCTTACATCTTATGCCTACCGTCGCGGGGGCAGACTGGTCTCGCCTCTCCCTCCACCTGGCCATGGCTGACGGCAAAGGCTACGACTACACGCTCGAAGCTCCGGTAATGAAGCCCGCCGGCAAGTACATCATCGAAATGAAATACCAGGACATGAAGCCTTTCATGCGACTGTCCGCTATATCTATCAACGGCTGGACCGAAGGGTGGATTATCAACGGTGAAGTCCTCAACCCCGAGGAATAAGCCGCCTCGGCAGTGAACGAGGGGGAATTTCACACTGCCGCAAAACGAAATCATCTAACTCTAAGAATATGAATAACAAATTGTTCCTTATCCCTGTAGCAGCTGCTGCCCTCGCCCTGACGGCATGCAGCAGCGACGGCGAAACTCCCGTGGAGAAAGCCAAATACATAACAGTGTCTACAAGCATCGACGGCCTGTCGCGCATGGCTAACAACGACGGTGAGCAGACATTCACCGAAGGCGACAAGATCAGCATCTACGCATGGACCGGCGACGCTGCTACCGCGCCGCTCGAAGCCGACCGTGTGGTCAACAACGCTATCAACACCCTCACATCCGGCGTATGGACGGCTGAGCCGCAGATGCTCTGGAAAGACATGGTGACCCCGCACTATTTCATCGGTGTATACCCCTCTTCAGAAACTCCTGTCAGCAGCCTCTCTGCGGCAGACTATACATTCGATGTCGCTGACCAACTCGCCAGCGACCTGCTCGTTGCCACTAACGTCACCGGCATCAACGCAAGCAACAACCCCGTGCCTCTCACCTTCAACCACGTTATGGCAAAACTGATAGTCAACCTCGAATACCGCAACCAGTGGGGCGGAACGCCGACTGTCGAGAACGTGCGCGTGGAGGACACTGCGGGCGGCGCTACCGTCAACTACCTGACGCAGGACGTGAAGGCCTGGACTTCAAACAAGGCAGAGCTGACACTGCCCACCGTCACCGCCAATGCACAGTACGCCTCGATTATCATCCCCCAGAAGGGCATATCCGTAATCCATGTGCGCATCGGAGGCAAGGACTACACATACCGCCACAACTCTGACATACGCCTCGAAAGCGGCAAGTACACCACCGTAAACCTCATCGTAGGCCGTGACGAAATCACACTCGGCGACATAACCATCAACAATTGGGCCGAGGGCGAGGAAATCAACGGCGGCGAAGCCATGGACTAACCCCATTACCATAACAGACAACTTAAACACTCATCTATGAAACTGTACAAGAACCTTCTGCTCCTGGGGGCATTGCCAGCTCTGGTGGCCTCCTGCTCGCAGGACATGGAACCGGACAACTGGAGCAACGAGATACAGGTAGTCACCTCGCTCAACAGCACCCGCGCCGGCATCGAGGACGACTCCGAAATACCGACGTTCATGCTCAAGGTCGTGAGCAACGCCGGCCCGAAATACAGCTACTATGTAGCTATGAAAAACGAGGCAACCGGCTGGAAAAGCTATGCGATAACCGACCAGACGTCAAACGAGGGAAACGTAGGCGAGCCAGTGCAGATGCTATGGGCCGACAGCAAGACCCCAATTACCGTGTCAGCCCTCAGCATGAACGGGCAGCTGCTGCAACAGGACGACTACAACAAGGTCCTGATCATCACTGAAAGCTGCCAGTCAAGCGACAGCTGGGTGAAGCAAGCTGACGTGCTGTACGCTCCGCCAAAAATGTCACTGCAGACAGCTATGGGCGGCAAAGTAAGCCTCTACTTCAACCACCTCAAAGCCAAAGTAAAAGTCAAGGTGACGATGGCGACCGAGTTCAACCGTGTCCCCGGAACATCACAAAACCCGATTGAGTTCCTCAAGGTGAACGGAACTGCCGTACAGCGGTATTTTGAGCCTGATTATGAGCGGTGGTCAGACGCTGGCTATACAGGAGAGGCAGAAATTGTCGCTTGCCCGACAGCGTTCACTCCCGGCGAGGGAGACAGCTCCAAGGCGACTGCCGAATATGAGGCTCTCGTCATTCCCTCCACCCTCGAGGGCGGCAAATTCGGCATCGCTATCAATATCAACGGAAAGACATACACCTGGAACTCGCCCGAAGCACTCACATTCGAGAGCAACTACTGCTACACACTCCCCGTGACCGTAGGCAAAGACTTCCTTACTGTAGGCAACGTGCTTGTGTCTGACTGGCAGAAAGGCGCAACCCTCGAGGACGGCGAAACCGATGCCGAGGAGATGGACGTATGGGACGGCATTTCCGTAGCCACTGGCCTAACCGAAGGCACTGGCACAGAGGAAGATCCGTACATAATTCGCACTGCGGCGCAGCTGCAGTACATTGCGCAGCGCGTCAATTCCGGCGCCGGCGAGAACCCCTCGTTCTACAACAAATTTTTCCGCCTCGCCAACGACATCGACCTCGGCGGACACGAATGGACTCCCATAGGCCGCTACAACGAGCCTAACGGCAACAGCTTCAGCGGCTCTTTCGACGGCAACGGACACACGATCTACAACCTCGCCGTCAACAAGACCGGCACAAATGAAGCTGCTGGCTTCTTCGGCTTCATCGGCCCGGCCGCAAACAATGGGCACACCGTCAAGAACCTGACCATCAAGGGCGCAAACATACAGGCTGACCGCCAAGCGGGCATCCTCGGAGGCATAATGAACTCCGTGTACCCGAATGAACCAGCCATCTCCAACTGCCATGTGAGCGGCACTGTCTCTGCCGGATATTTCCTGGGCGGCCTCATCGGAAGCGTGTCCTACGGAAGCATCTACGACTGCAGCGCAAATACGGTCGTAAACGGCGGCAATGACTGCGGCGCTCTCGTGGGCAACTCATTCAAGACCAAATTCATCAACTGCTCTGCAGCGGGCAAGGTGTCAGGCACATGGGCTGTCGGCGGCTTCACCGGTTGCCTGTGGTACGGATCCACGGCTAAATACTGCACCACATCTGCAGATGTCAATGCCACCGACTGGAACGTGGGTGGCTTCACCGGCAGGCTCGGCGACGACATCGACGAATACAAGGGCTATATGATAGGCTGCTCGGCAAGCGGCAAGGTTTCGCAGGTCAACAACGGAACTTGGGAGAGCCGTCTCGGCGGCCTTATCGGCTACATGTACTACGGCGAGGCCGTTGACTGCTGCTTCACCGGCACGCTCGACACTTCTGCCGTCAACGGCAACCAGTACGTCGGCGCATTGATAGGCTATGACTTCAAGGACAACAAGACAACAGCTTGCTGGTACTACAGCGCGAAAGCCGGCGGCGCAAACGCAATCGGCGTGTCCGGATCACCCGAAACATCGTCGCACGACATAACCGCAAAATAACATCTGCTGCAACACTATTAAATGATTTACCAACAATGAAATATACAAGATATGCCTGCATCATTGCCACAGCAGCCATGCTCGCCTCTTGCGGCAATGACAACGAGCCGAACCCAAACGGCAACTACCCCGAGGACGGGAGAGTGCGCATACGCACCACCATCGCCGAACCGGAACGCCGCAGCGCGTCTGAATACACTGGCGACAACCTCGGCCTCTTCGTGAAAGCCTCATCCGAAAGCGAGACCCGCTACAACTCGGAAAACGTGATGTGGGTCAACAACAGCGGCAACTGGTCCTCTAGCACAATGGTGCTTTGGCCCGGTGCTGACACCCCCGTTGAAATATACGCATACTCGCCCTACCTCATCGATGGAGTCGCAGCTCGTTACATAACATTCAATATCCCAACAGACCAGTCTGCCGGCATTGAGGGAGCTGACTTCGTATACGAATGCAAACAGGATTTCGTGCCAAGCAGAGACCTCGACGCTTCAAAAACACTCAACCTGCTCATGAAACACGCGCTGGTGAAACTCACGCTGAACCTCACCATGGGCGACGAGTTTGACGGCAAGGACGTGTCTGTCCAAAAAGTGGTAATACGCCAGACTGCCGGCTGTGTGATGATTAACATCACACGACCGGACATCAAAAACGCTGTCACAGCCGCAAACGGCGACAGTTATGCCGATGTGAACATGCACCCGATTGAGGCATTAGAAGGCAACGCATACGAGGCCATATTCTTCCCCAGCAAGGGACAGACGCCCGGCGAGCGCATGATCACCGTATACATGAGCAACGGCAAGGCGTACTCATACACCGTGCCTGCCGGAGGCATCACCCTCGAAGCAGGATGCGCATACAGCATGAACCTCAAAATCGGCAAGGACAAGCTTTCGCTCTACGGCGTATACATCATGGACTGGAACGGCGATGGCAATAACCTCAACGGCGGCGAAGCCGAGTGAGAGACACTAACACCGAAGAAACTGTAAAATCTTCATAGACAAGTACTCCAATGAGGGGGCAGTGTATGTACAGGCACTGCCCCCTCTTTTCATGCGCAGCC
>CAKUKR010000022.1 GCA_934663645.1 uncultured Muribaculaceae bacterium
CGGCCTTTTGACAGAATATGATGTCCAGCCCGGAAACAAGCTGGCTGATAATAAGTGACACTGCATTCGCCGGTTTGCCGAAAATTGTGTATCTTTGTGGCGTAATGGGGCTGTTGGGCAGACATAACGGCGACATAGAGTCGTTGCGAAGGAACTCGCGGACATTCCGAGCCGTGCTCGCGGCTGTCGCCGGGGCGTTGCTTGTCGCTGCTTTCATCATCCGTGGCGTCAGGGGCAGCTCTCACGACAACTTTGTCATAGACAGCATGGAGTATTCCCCCGCTCCGATGCCATCCGGCGAGCTTGTGACAGAAGCACCGGTACTTGCCGACACCACTGCCGCACGCGACACTGCCGCAGCCGCGCCCGCAGATGAATGCGAGGGTGTGGAGGAGCCGCCAGAACCCGATTACTCGCGCTACAACTATCATGTCATAGAGGATATGGTCTGTCGGGTCGCCCATGAGGGGTACTATGCCAGCGTATACCATGTGAGCGGCGACACTTGGGTGATGCTGTATGAGTAAGGCGGCAACGAATACCTGCGCCAGTTTAACCCGGCGAAAAGGACATACGGCAAAATGATGAGGCTGGTATTGGACGACTTCAACGAGTACCACCTTGCGTCAGACCGCAACAAGACATACAGCGTGGGCTACTCGCGCATCATCTGCCGCTACCGAGGCAAGGTGAAGGAGGTTTGGCCTATACACGGCATTCAGCCGATAGACCTCGACACACCCGACGACCCGGAGGACGAAGCCGAGGACATCTACTATGACGAGGAGGAAGACCTCTACCTGTATTACGGCCGTTAATGCCTCACCATCCATATTACCGCTGCATAGGGCGGATTTTCACGGCTTAGCGGCCTCAATGTCAAACAAAATCGCTAATTTTCTACCTGTTAAGCACTTGAAATGCCACAAGCCATGAATGATGTAGCGAAACCGATGCCTCGCGGCTTCTATGCGGAGGTGATGCAAATCCTCACAGAGGCGCGAGCCATGCCTGCCGCGCCGTCAACACAGCCATGGTGCAAGCCTACTGGCACGTGGGCAGACTGATCGTGGAAGCTCAGGGCGGCGAAGAACGCGCCGCCTACGGCGACGGACTTATCCGCGAACTTGCCAAACGCCTAACAGCCGACTTCGGCAAGGGGTTTACCACAACTAACCTGAAGAATATGAGGACTTTCTACCTCACATTCCAAACAAGCCCAAAAGTTCAAGCTCCTCCACCCCGAAGCTGGGTAACCTCCTCCAATTTAGGTTCTATTGGTCAAGATTGCGGTAGCAATCGGCTTGCCTGAAGAAAGAATTAGGCTGCATCGCAAAAGCGGTGCAGCCTAATTCAATAAGAGACAGGCTTAGATAGTCTGTAAATAGCTCAGTTCATGATATACTTGCGCCCATTGATGATGTAGATGCCTGCGGGAAGACCTTCGAGAGAGGATGCGTTTTCCCGAACCATGATTCCAGTGGGAGTATAGATATCGAAAGGAGCGGACAATCCGGCCTCAGATTCAATACCACGGATACCACTCACTTCAACAGTCACAGTGTTGGAGAAGGGTGACTCGAAGCAGCGTCCGGTATTGCTTTCAAACACTACAGTGACATTATATTGGTGAGATGAGGTGTCTGTGAGCGGAACGATGAAGGAATAAGCGTTCCCGTCCAGCTCGGTCAGCAATTCGCCATCACGATACACGTTGAAGCTGACTATCTTGTCAAACTGCCCGTAGCTTCCTTTCTCGAAAGTAACATCGTCAATGCCGAATACTTCGCTGTTAATTGGAGTGTTATGATGTATTGCGAAATAATGGGCGCCCTCAGGCAAGTAGGCTGTAATCTCTTTCCAGTTAGGCTCTATTTGAACGATGTTGGTTCCGTCTGCCGTTTCACTCTTGAGCAGTGTGAAATCCTCGATGTCAGTGCCTGTCGTAGAATACAAAATGTCAAAATTCTCAATCCAGGGTTCCGGATTTCCCGCGTAATCCCTCTCGCAATAGTTGCGGGCATAGAACTTGATTTCCTGAGCATTGCCGGAAAGGGTAGGAGAAATAAGCCAATTGTCAGAAGGCAACACGTATCCGCCATACACCTCGGAATAGTGGTAGACAGTTGCTGCATACTGCATACCTGAATGAGGCGCATATCCGGGATAATCATCCAAGAATTCACCATAGCGTGAAATCATGTCAGCAGGACGGAATGTCATGTAGGCAAAGTTCTTTCCACGCAGAGGGTACGGATAGAACAGGTCTATGGTCTGCGAATATCCATTGTCGCCGCAGTACGTAGTCCATTCTCCGAATTGAGTGAGCCATGGGTCATAGTCTTCGAAGCCGTCTGTCACAAGAGTCGGCTCTTCCGGTTCGGGGCGTCCCCAGAAAAGCAGGCAGCTTGCATTGTCGTCTGAAGTGACGGAGGTCAGATTGTCAATTGCAGGATAAAGCGTTTTCTGAGTCTGGACTTCCTCGAGCTGCAAGGAATTGTCGGAAGAGACCATGTCTTTATCATACACCACCTCACCCCGCAGGTTGAGCGGATTTGTATTATTGACGGGGATTTTGAAATCGAGATCAACGCTGTTGACATTCAAAGGAGCCAATACATCGGAAACGGGTCTGCTCTTGAGCAAGCTGCCACCGTTATACAGATTGACAGTGTAGCCGGAAGCGTCATTGCTGCCAAGGTTCCTTATATCCACAGATGCGGTAAGATTTGTACCGACCGTAAGGATTTTCGGGAGGGTTATGCGTGTCACTGCGAGATTGTCAGGCACTTGATTAAAGATGAAAATGTTGTCAAGGCCGATGTTGGTGTTGCTGCTTTTCGAAGTGCCTCTGAAAATCGGGAGTATGTACCGCTCATTCTTGAATTCCGACAAGTCCACCTGAGCCTTATACCAACCGTCTGTTTCTGTGGACGAAAGGTCTATCGTGTTCACGACACTCTCCGAGCCGTCTTGATGTCGTATGACTACTTCAATTGTCGATTTGTCACCCGATGTCGCATAATAGTCGAATGTCAGATAAGGATGAGAGTCTGCTTCCATTTTAACCTTAGGGAGACCGAGTGAACATACATCGCCTTTTTTCACATAGCGAATAGCGCCACCAGCTTCATTTGTTTTCCAGGAGATAGAGTAACCGTCGCCGTCGGAACTGCGGGTTGCATCTATGATCCAATTGGTTGCATCAGTTCTGGAATTGACAGCATCGTTAGCCTCCAGGTATGCAAAGCCGTTAGCCAAGTCTCCCATAGGGAATGATTCTTTGAACGGCATACTGATAGAAGGACCTATGATCAAAGGTGTGGTGGCGACTGCATCGCCTTCGCCGGCATCGTTTCCGGCACGCGCGCCGAGATACACCATGCCCTGCGTGGCAGAACCTGAATACTCAGTGTTGTAGTCGAACGACAATTCCAAGCTTCCAGGCTCGCTTGCCGCAATAAGGTCGCCGATTGTCAGGCCAGAATCGGTCTGGACGAGTTTATAGAGATTCACCTTAACGTTGTTCGGATTTACATAGAAGCCTCTCTTGCCTTCAGAAGCCACTTGTTCCCAAGACGCTTTTATATGGTCAGTGCCGTCCGAAAGGACTACTTTCGCGGGAGTCTGCGGAATGTCCTCTCCGACATATATGTCGGCCATAGCTTGACGACCCTCTTCATTGTCCTTTGTAAGGATGACTTGATAGCTGTGCCAGCCCGGAGCAGGCACTTTGGCATCGGTATAGACTGTGCTTTCTCCAGCTTTCATGCCTGGGAGTGTAGCAATTGTCTCATTGTCTCGCTTGATTATTACGCCGTCAACAGCACTAATTTCAGTGCCGTTTATGGTTTTTGAAGGAATCGTAAACGACAGCTTGGCTTCGAGAACGCCGAGTTCAGCAGGCGTTACGGTAAATGAGGTCACAGAGTCTGGAGAGGTGATAAGCGCGCCTTTTGCAATGCTGACATCATCAATGTCAATGGAATACTTGTCAGCGGCAGCGGTGTTGTCATGGAATCCGACATAGTATGTGCCGGCTTTGTCAGGCATGATTTCGCAACGGAACTCGCGCCATTCGTTAGAAGGCTCATTAGTCTCGACAAGAGTCACAGGGAATTTCGATGCATCGCATTCATCACCCATTCTCACCTCGAACGTGTTTCGCAGCTGTGTGTCGCGGCCTCTGTTCTTAGCTTTGAAAGTCAACATATAGACTCTTTCAACGCCGAGGGACAGAGGAGGCGTCACGAGCCAGTCATCATTGCCGTGTTCTGCATGATATTCAGAACGGGCGAAAGAGGAATCCTCCCAGCGCCAAGCCTTCCCGTCATGGTTTGCATCGAGCATTGAGAAAAGGATGAAATCACGAGCAGAGCTGAAATTGTTTACGTAGTCGCCGGTGATTGCCGGACCGACAGTGACTCTGTCAGAAGAGAGCGGACTGCCTTCCAAGTCGCCGTTTACAGCTATTACGAGATAAGTGCAGCTTGTGAGCTCGGAGACACGAACTGTTTCATTGAAGGAGGTTGATGTCAGGCCTGAAGCAACTCTTGTCTGTTTGCCGGAAAAGTTGTCTGCGCGGACAACATCGTATTTCAACGTACCCTGGTAGCCGTCGTTGATACCGTCCCAGGATGGTTGAGCCCACGAGAGCGAAACATCGTTGCCTTTGGCTGATATAGCGAGGTTCTCCACCTGCTGCGGCTGTGCATAGCCTACGTAAGCTTTGTGATTCTTTTTAGGAGACGAGCCCTCGGCATTTGCCACCGATACGGCAAAGTTGTAGAAGCCGCTCCCCTCATTCACTGTGACAGGCACGGTCACGGCCTGGCCCGCAGAGCACGAACCTGAAGCAACCTCTTTCTTGTTGGCGGTCACTGTATAAGAGAGGCTGCCGGAAAGCGGGTCGCCGCCGAAAGTCTTTGACGGAGCTGTGAATGACATTGTACCTGTATACGATGCTCCCGAGAAAGATGTTGACAGATTGTCCGGCGCATCGGGGGCTTCATCATGAGTGTTTACCGGGGGTATGATCATGCCGACCATTTGGCCTACGAATTTGCTAACATAGGTGGCATGCCCAGTCTCGAGGTCCACGGTGTAGATGCCGGATCCTCCGTCATAGTCAATAGCAGCCCAATAGAAGGTATCGTCACTCTGGTCAATCTCACCGGTCTGCGACCATGGTCCTTCCTCGCCGTTGATGGTAAGCCCGGTCGGTCCTATGAGTTTTTCCTCATTTGACTCGATGTCTATCTGGTACAGGTTGCCATCCCAGGCTATGCCGTAAAGGCGTTTGTCGCTTGTGATGCCGATAGCCACGTAGTTTCTCTTGCAAACGCCGTAAGAGGTACGCGTCATTGTAGGATAGTCTACTATACACCACTCTCTGCGGCTGAAATTCGGGGCATAGAATTGTCCGTAGACGGTACCGTCGGCTGCCTGCGCAGTCTCAACGGCCACCATTGTATAGGTGTCAGTCTGTTGGGTTGTTCCCTCCCAAGTTTCGATGTCGTAGGTGCTGATGTATTCATGTCTTTCCCTGCTGTCGGGGGCTGCATTCAGGTCGCCGCAGTAGCAACCGTATAATTTGCCGTCCTTGATCTGACAACCGTGGTAGCCTATCAGAAAGTCCTGCTGGCCGAGCAGTGAAATTTCTGCCACATCGGCAGGCTCGAAAGAGTAATAGCCGATAGGCCAGTCTGATTCACCCCATTCGCTGTAATACATGACATCAGCCCAGATAGTGGGTAGTCTCCGGGAGCCATCCTGCGGCGTTTCCGGCAGCTTTGCAGGAGCGGATGCACGCATTTTCCGGGCATTTCCCGGTTTCATGATGCGCCCGGCGACAGCAGGCAGATCCTGCTCGCGTCCTGGTCGCGGGGCTTGCTGCGAAGATGCTGTCAGCGCCTGCATGCTTGTACCCGACGATGCAGCGCCAGAGGCTGCCGTCAGGTTCTCCTTGAGGTCTTGTCCCCAAGTGCTTGCCGGTACAGTCATCAAAGCAGCCAATGCTGTAAAGATAAATTTTTTCATACGCGGTTTTTTTGTGTATGTGTTATGTTCAGGTCGGAAACACCTTGTCGACACCTTACGGACAACGATGATTCCAGTTGCAAAATTCCCTCTTTTTATCCCCAGCTCCAAATTATCAGCATGCCCGTATGTCGCAGATAATTATTTAGGTCAAATTTGAGAATGATACGCGCTAATTCATTGCCTCAGAGGCTCTCGCCGTGAGCCGCTTTGGCACGGCATAATTTAAGGTATTCGGAAGGTGTCAGCCCTACGGATCTTTTGAATGCTGTGATGAAACTTGATCTCGACTTGAAACCTACGCTCAGCGCTATAGCCTCAATGGTGAGTTGTCCGTATCGGGTCGGATTGTTCAAGCGGCGACAGGCTTCCTTCACTCTGCGGTCGCTCAGAAGTGTGGAAAAGTTCTTCCCGGAACACTCGCTTATCGTTTGCGAGACATATCGGCTCTTTGAGCCTATATCCTCCACCAAGGAGGCTAAAGAGAACTCCGGAGAACAAATTTTGTCAGTGTCCTCGAGCACCATGAGGATTTTCTCATAGATCGATTTTTTCTCTTCCTCAGTCAAGTGGCTTCCTCGATAAGTTTTCTTTTCGGGATCTGGTTCGTCAGCATTTTTTCCCACGGATTTTTCGGCTGTCTGTTGCAAAGCCGTTGCCTGGTTTCTTAATTCATCTATTTCCTTACGGTATCCGCTCAACAGAGCGCGGTTCTCCTCATCGACCCTGAGGGCTTCAACGCTTTGCTGATACAGCATCTTGTTTTTGCGGCGGATTCGGCGGATATTGGCATACTGCAGAAAGACGACAAACAGTGCAATGGCGAATATTATCCCCAACGTTAGCAGCATTTTCCAGCGTCGTTCACTTTGCAGAGAAATTTTCCTCGTCTCCTCTTGCGCCGTTTGCAAGTCGTTCAGAAATTGGATGTCGACCATCCTTGCGAGCCGGTTTTCCGCCATCATTTTCTCCATGATGCGCAGGGCTTTCAAGTCATATTTGTCAGCTTCCTTGCGGTTTCCGAATTCAAGGTATATGTCGCGTATGTTCAGATAGGCAGCGTGTATGAAATCTTTTGTCACCGTACTGTCTGCGAGAGCGACGAGCCTGTCCAGGCATTCAATGCCGCGTTGCCGGTCGCGGGCAAGCAGCGTTCCCTGCATTGACATGAAGAAGATACGATAGGAATCTATTGTAAAGAGGCATCTCTGCCGGTAGCCGTCATTGCTTTTGGGGAATTTTGCCACACAGCTTTCCATATTGTCAGTCCCGTGCAAAGCAGCGGCATAGTCGCCTCTGTCAGCAGCTGCAAGTGTGAGACAATGAGCTCTGATATAATCTGAACGGACGGTGGCGGGGAAATGAGTTGTCAGATAGGCATCGATCTCGCTACTTATGGAATCCATTATGTGCATCCCGTAAGCATAGTTCACAAGATTATCCATAGCCGAGGAAAACACTTCCCAGTCTTTCACTTTCATGGCTGCGTGAACAGTCTTTTTGTACATGGCAAGTGTGCTTTGTTTGCCAGACGTAGTCTTTCCTATAAGTTCGCACACCTCATACAGCCCGGCGATTTTGCCATATATGAACGGAAGACGTTTGTCAAGATGATTTTCCTCGGCGATGTCCTGAGCTTTCAGCAAGCATGAATAAGCCTTGGGATAGTCGTAATAGTGACTGGCATACAGACTGCCCATTTTGCTGAGTGCTTCGCAGCAGCAATCCTTTTCCGCCAGTTTCAGGTCCTCCTGCCGGTCCAACTTATTTACGATAACAGTATAGCACAGTAACACGCTGTCTGTCTTGACTGACTTCTCATATTCGCTGGCTTTCCTAAGAAGAAATTCGGTGGAATAGCTCATGAATTTGGAGAAGTCGCTGTCTACGGCTTCTGTTCTTGCAAAAGCATCGGGGACAAAAAGAACACAACAAACCAGTATAAGCAGGCGAAAGAAGCGAGCTTTCAACATAGTTTGTTCATTCATTGTCGTAAATAATCTTACCATTTTCATCTTGGATACCAACAATTCTTGGCAATCAATGCACCGGCTGGGTCAATGACTTTCGGCAGCATAGAGGAAACGGCACAAAGATAGCAATAATATTCCATTTATCAAGGGATTGGCGATGCGGAACCGGCAATACGAACTCAACGTGGTGGGTTGGTGCGGCGGGGGTGGCGGAGCTTGTAGATGTAGTAGAAGATGCGGCGGCAGTGGCCGTCTACGTCGGCTTGTGTCAGGTCGCCCCGCTCTATGGCGGCAAGGATGTCGCGGCGTGCCGCGTCGGTGTCGGAGGGGGCAAGCACCAGGTCTGCCCCGGCGGCGACGGCTTTCCATGCGGGCGCGCCTTCCGCGCCGCCCATGTTGAGGGCATCGGTCAGTATAAGTCCTTGGAATTTCATGTCATTGCGCAACAGGTCGGTTATCACTGCCGCAGACACGGCGGCCGGCTGTATGTCGGGGTCTACTGCCGGCACGGCGATATGCCCGACCATGATGCCCGACATGCCGCCCTCGACGTATATGCGGAAGGGGAGCAGGTCTTGGCTCATCATCAGGTGAAGGCTCTTGTGCAGCACGGGCAGCGTGCGGTGGCTGTCCTCGGGGACGCTGCCGTGGCCGGGGAAGTGTTTCGCCACGGAAATCACGCCCCCCTCCTCGAGTGCGCGGGCGTATGCCGAGGCGAGGCGTGCCACCCGCGCCGGGTTTGCGCCGAAGCTGCGGCGCGACATTATGGACTGCCCGCCCTCGGGTACAACGTCCACCACCGGGCCGAGTACCATTGTGATGCCGAGGCGGCGGCATTGCTGCGCCACACGTGAGCCGTATGACCGCATCAGCTTTTCGGAGGCGTATGTGGAGAGTTCGCCGTTGACTGGATATGAGGGTGCGTCCTCAAGGCGCATCCCGAGTCCCCATTCAGCGTCGATTGAGAGTATCATGTCGGCGCGTCCCATGCTGCGGAGGGTGTCGGCGATGATGCGGGCCGACAGCGTGTCGCCGCGCAGCAGCACGATGCCGCCGGTGTGGGTGTCGAGTGCGTAATGGCGCAGCTGGCGCAATGTGGGCGTGTCGTGGCGCGTGAACATTGCCGGCATTAGGAGCATCCCGGCACGCTGCTCCGGGGTCAATGCGCGGACGGCGGAGTCAGCCTTCACACGCAGGAGCGAATCAGCGACCGCTGCGCTGTC
Source organism: uncultured Muribaculaceae bacterium (assembly GCA_934663645.1). Lineage (GTDB taxonomy): Bacteria > Bacteroidota > Bacteroidia > Bacteroidales > Muribaculaceae > Lepagella. Next base: position 9,236 of record CAKUKR010000022.1, read on the forward strand.
AACCGCCGCTGCGCCAGCCGCCGTGGGGTCTGAAGACGGATGGTGCGGCGAAGAGCATGCCACGGTCGCCGCCAGCAGAGGCAGCAGCAACAGTGTCATCGTCCGCCACACCATATCCATGTCTTTTGCCGTGTCAGGGTATTGTCACCTGCTTCTGGAAGCGTCCTGTCGGGTCTGGGGCTATGGGAAGCCCGAGCCTGGTCAGGTGGTTGATGTACCGCATTATAGGCACAGCCATCACGTCGCTGTCTGTCCAAATCACCTTGCCTCGGGAGATTGCGTCAAATCCGTCGTTGCCCTCGATGATGTATGAGATAGTCGATACGATGTACGTTTGCGAGGGGTCAATCTCGTTGCCGTCAAGCACCATGCGCACGAACCCTCCCTTGCCGTCGGTGACCACGCGCACATTTGCGCTCACACCTTCGGCTCCGGCAGGAGAAGCGGCGACGCTCTTCATGGCATCTATCAGGTCAGAGCCTTTCACCTCGGTTAGCACCATGTTGTTGGCAAAGGGGAACGTGCTGAGCATCTGTCCCTCGGTCACATCGCCCTTGGGCATGTCGTGGCGTATTCCGCCCACGTTCATGATGCCTATCACCGGGCGGCAATGCCCGATGCCGAGGCTGTCGAGCTTCTGCACGCCGTACCAGCGGGCGAAGTCGGCCGCCCAGTTGGCGTAGCCGCCGTTGTAGTTGTCGCTGTCGAGGTCATAGAGCGACTTGGCGATGACACGCGAGTTGACCGAATCCACCACGTGGCGGAACGGCTTGATAAACTTCGTCATGCGTGCGTCGAGACGGTCGGCGGGGAAGCGGTCAGTCACGGGAATGAGCTTGTACTCGGCAGCATCTGCGCCGCTCTTGATGCGGTCTGTGTCAATGGTGATTTCGCCGATGTACTTGCCGCCGCGCCCGGTCTGCGCCACCAGCACGTCGCGGCCGTCAGCGTTCTTGACGACTGACGGGTCTTTGCCGGCATTGCCGGGGAGGATGACCGAATGTGAATGTCCGCCGATGATGATGTCGATGTCATGGCTTGTGCGGGCGATGTCATAGTCGGTCGGCTTGCCGTTTTCCTCTACGATGCCGATGTGCGACACCACTACCACCAGGTCGCACTTCTTGTCAGCCTTGAGGAAGTGTGCTGTTTCGTTGGCGGTCTTGACAGCGTCTTTGTACACCAGCCCCGGGTAGTTTGCCTTGGAAATCAGCTTGTCCGGGTTGACGTTGATGCCGATGAAGCCAATCTTCTTGCCGCCGATTTTCTTGATGACGTATGGCGAGAACATGCCTCGCAGCGGAGTGGCGGAAAAATCATAGTTGGCTGAGAGGCGAGCAGCCTTCACGTCCTTGTAGTAGCGGGCTAGGCTCTCGAGGCCGTTGTCAAACTCGTGGTTGCCCAGCGTGCGTATGTCATAGCCCATCATGTTCATCAGCGGGTACTCCACGTCGCCGCCGAAGAACTTGAAGTAGAGCGTGCCTTGCACCACATCACCGGCATCTATCAGCACCACGTTTTTCTGCACGTTGCGCACACTGTCGATTATCGCCTTGCGTTGCAGCACACCGCCTGCGCCCTTAGCGTCGGGGTCAATGGCAGAGTGGGTGTCATTGGTGTGCAGCAGCACCACTGTGTCGGCAGAGGCGACAGCCAAAGCCGACAGCATCAGGGGAACTATTATCCTCCGTATACGTTTTAATGTCATAGTCGTTTGTGTTGTTTATGCCGTGAAATTACGCATTATCGGCGAATTGGGCAAATTTCTCCGTCAGAAACAGCGCAAATGCCATGTCAAACCCCAAAACAGCAACACAAAATGGACGTAAAGACACTGAAAGGCTCCCGCACGGAGCAGAACCTGCAAGCCGCATTCGCAGGAGAATCGATGGCTCGCAACAAGTACACCTACTATGCCGGCAAGGCACGCAAGGACGGCTATGAGCAGATAGCCAAGATATTTGAGGAGACGGCAGCCAACGAGAAGGAACACGCCAAGCTGTGGTTCAAGCTGCTGCACGGCGGCGAAATCGCCTCTACGCTCGACAACCTGCGAGATGCCGCCGACGGCGAGAACTATGAATGGACCGACATGTACGAGCGTTTCGCCGCCGAGGCCCGTGAGGAGGGGTTTGCGCAGATCGCAGCCCTCTTTGCCATGGTGGCGAAAATCGAGAAGGAACACGAGGAGCGTTACCTCCGGCTCATAGCCAACATCGAGCAAGGCCTCGTGTTCTCACGCGAGGGCGACACCGTGTGGGTATGCGGCAACTGCGGCCATGTGGTCATCGGCAAGAAAGCACCCGAAATCTGCCCCGTGTGCAAGCATCCGCAGGCATACTTCGAGATACGCGCCGACAACTTCTGAAGGGTGGGGCAGCCGCCTGTCAGAAGGGGAGCGGGCCTTCGTCCTTGCCAGGCATGATGTCGGGCATGGTTGACGAGTTGGCAGACTGGGCAAACGAGTCGGTCAGGCTTACGCCGCCGTCTGCCGGCTCGCTGTTCATGCGGCTGGGTATCTGCTGCATCTGCGGGCCGCTGTAGCTTTCGTCGATTGACGAGAACGACTCCTGGAAGTTCTCGAATTTCGCATAGTTCTTGATGAAGCGCAGGTCTATCGTGCCCACCGCGCCGCTGCGGTGCTTAGCCACGATGAGTTCCGCCAGCCCTCGTATGTCCTTGCCCTGCGCGTCCACGCCCTCGCGGTTGTAGTATTCGGGGCGGTGGATGAAGCAGACGATGTCGGCATCCTGCTCTATCGCGCCCGACTCACGCAGGTCGGAGAGCATCGGGCGTTTGTCCTCACGCGACTCTGTGGAGCGGTTGAGCTGCGACAGGGCAATGATGGGTATGTTCAGCTCCTTGGCAAGGGCTTTTAGCGAGCGCGAAATGGTGCTGACCTCCTGCTCGCGGCTGCCGAGGCGCATTCCGGCGACGGTCATGAGCTGCAGGTAGTCTATCATTATCATCTTCACGCCGTGTTCGCGCACCAGTCGGCGTGCTTTGGTACGCAGCTCGGTTATGCTGAGGCCAGGGGTTTCGTCGAGATACATGGGCGCACCGTACACGCTGGCAAGCTGTGAGTTGAGGTAGTCCTGCTCGGCGTTGGTGAGCTGTCCGCTCTTGATTTTCTCGCCTTCGATTGAGCCGATGTTTGAGAGCAGGCGCTTGACCAGCTGCACGCTTGACATCTCGAGGGTGAAAATGGCAGTCGGTATGGAGTAGTCTACTGCCATGTTCTTCGCCATTGAAAGGACAAAGGCGGTCTTGCCCATAGCCGGACGCGCAGCGATGATGATGAGGTCAGAGTTCTGCCAGCCGCCGGTCATCTTGTCGAGTTCGGTGTATCCGGTCTGCAGTCCGGAGAGACCGGTCTCGGTGTTGCGGGCGTTCTGCATCTGCTCGAGGGCGAGGTTGATGACCGGGTCTATCTGCTCGACTTCGCGCTTCAGCTGCGTCTGGGAGATTTCAAACAACGCTCCCTCGGCCTCCTGCAGCAGGTCGTCCACGTCGTTTGACTCGTCAAAAGCCTTCGATTCGATTTTGGTCGCAAAGTTTATCAGGCGGCGAGCCAAGTATTTCTGGGCTACAATTCGGGCGTGGAACTCCACATGGGCTGCGGAGTAGACACGCGAGGTGAGGTCTGTGATGTATACAACGCCGCCCACCTTGTCGAGGTTCTTGTCGGCACGCAGCTGCTCGGTCACGGAAATCATGTCGATAGGCCGCTGGTTTAAGCCGAGCGACTCGATGGCGGCGTATATCATCTTGTGGCGCGGGTCGTAGAAGGCATCGGGGGTGAGCAGGTCGCATACGCTCATGTATGCGTCTTTCTCGAGCATCAATGCGCCGAGTACGGCCTCCTCGAGGTCATTGTCATGCGGCGGCAGCTTGCCTAAGGAGTCGGTCTGGCGCGGGTTTGGGCTTCGGTAATCTTGCGACTGTTTCTTGTATTCAGGCATGGTGACAGGTGCGTATTTGTATAGGGTTTCGGAGGTTATGTCAATGGATTGGAGGCAAGTGCGATGCACAGTGCCACGGCAAAGGCGAGCAGCGTGACGGCAGTCTTGCCGAGCAGCTGATTCAGCGCGGCGCCGGAGCGGGAGCGTATCTGGCGGAAAAGGGCAATGCCGGCCGCAGCGAGGGCTGCATACATGAGCCACCACCATGGGGAGAGCGAGGTCATGGTGACTGCTGCGGCAAGAGCTGCCGCAGCCAACGCTGACAGCAGGTATACGGCCGACATGACGCGCCGCCCGAACAGTACAACAGTGGTTTTCTTGCCCACAGCCGCGTCATCGTTCATGTCGCGGTAATTATTTACAATCAGCACGTTGGAGGCGAGCAGCCCCACCGCGAGAGCAATGCACCACACCAATGGCGAGAACGCGGCAGCGCCGGCCTGGACGTAAGCGGTGAGAGTCACCGGGACAAGCCCGAAGAACACGATCACCGCCACATCGCCCAGCCCATGGTGTGACAGGGGGAACGGCCCGGTGCTGTAGCCAATAGCGAACAGGGCGATGGCGATGCCGCATGGCAGCAGCCACCAGCTGCCGAAAAACAGCAGTGACATGCCAAGCAACGCAGCCACGGCAAGCGTGGCATACGTTGCATTGCGCATCTGGCGCGGTGATATGTCCCCCTCGGTGACACCCCGGCGAAACCCCTCGCGCCCCTTGCGGTCGAGGCCGCCGACGTAGTCATAATACTCGTTGGCGAAGTTGGACGCCACTTGCGCCAGCACGGCGAACAGGAGGCATATCACCGCTGGCACGAGGCGGAAGCCGCTGTAGTGAGCAGCGCAGCCGCAGCCCGCGACTACGCCGGCAACGCTGACTGGCAATGTGCGCAGCCGCATAGCCTCTATCCACACTCCAACACGGCTTTTCCGAGGTTCGGTCATGTCAGTCTACCGGTTTCAGCGGTTTGAGCATCTCCAGCACGTCGCTCATGTCAGGCTGGTTGCGGTTCTTGGAATGCACCAATGTGCCCTGCAAGTTCTTGGACTGCTCCAATGCCTTGGGGAATAGCGCGTCTGCCTTGTCTGCCGGCACTATGTCCTGCATCAGGATAGTGCAGTCACCATCGCAGAGGGGATTTCCCTTGCTTGAGAACTCGCGTGACTGTGGCAGGTCGTCCACCTTGTCGAGGCGGTACATCAGTATGCCGGAAGCGTTGCGGATGAACGACACGAGGTAGTTGCTTCGGTCGGCAAGGTTGACATGGGTGATTTTGGCGTCAGCCGGCAGGTCTATCGTGCCGCCGTTCACGAGGTCATTGACCTCGCGCATATCCACGCGGCAGACGGTCTTGCTGTCATACGTCACCACCATCCAGCCGCCGGTCTCCTTCTCGGAGACGGCGAGGCTGAGCCGGCCGTCCTCCCAGCGGTCTTCGGCCGATGCGTAAATCGTCCTGTCCGAGAAGTAGAGGTAGTATGCCGGGTGTATGAAGCCGGGTTCATAGTCATGGAGTATGTTGAGGCGGTGCATGCCGGTCTGTATCTTGTCGCCGTCCTCAGCCTCGGCGGCCGCTTTCGGCGCGGCCTTGCGCTGTGGCGCGGGCGCAGCCTCCTGTGTCTGGGGGGCAGCGTCGCCGTCCGCGGGAGCTTCCTCGCGGCTTTCAGCGGCAGCGGTCGCCATCAGGCGTGCCATCATCTCGTCATAGTTCTGCTTGCGAGCTGCAATGAAATCGTCGCGGTCAAGCCCGGTCTTTGGACGTGTCGAGGAGCTGTGGCGCACGAATATTTTGCCGTCGAGTTCTACAGGACGGTCTACGGGGGTGATTTCCACGCGGATAACCCCTTTCGTTGATTCCTGGTCGCTGGAAATCTGGATATGGTCGGCGGCAAAGCCCGGGAGGCGGTTGTGGATTACGGATTCGAGGTCAACGATCATCGCGTCGATAGTATCCCTCTTGCCGCGGCTGCGGCGGAACCGCTTGTCGTCGGCGAGGCCGGCCTCGTAGCCCAGGTCGTTGACGCCGATATAGAGTGTGCCTCCGGTGCTGTTGAGGAAACCGCAAATGATTTCCATGATTTCCTGCTCCTGCGCTTCGGGGCGCGGGCGCATGTGGTCGGCCTTCTTGTTGGTAAACACGAGCGACGACTTGAACTCGAGGTGCTGGTCCTCCTCGCCGTAGTATTTCAGCACCGTCTCGCTGCTGTTGACATTCAGTATCGAGGCGATGTTGTTCTTGATCTTCTTCTGCACCTCCTCCTCGGCGTCGTCGGCGATGAGGTTGAACGAGAGCGCGAGCGAGGCCAGACGGCGTTCCGTCTCGTCGCCGTGGTTGGCAAACTCCCACAGGTCGGTGTTGTTCTCGGGCGAATCGAGCGAAGCCACAATCTCCAGCTTGCTGTACAGCTTGGCGAGCATCGGGTGCCCCTTGACAGCCTCGCTGTGCTTGCTCAGCTCGTCGAGGTCAACGCGCTTCTCGCGGGCGTATGACTCGAGGTGGATAAGCAGCTCCTGATGCAGGCGCATCACGCCGTACAGGCTGTCGTCGCCGATGATTTTCGCCAGCAGGGCGGCAAGTCCCAGGTAATTGAATGCGTTGAAATACTCCTTTTCGGTGAACGCCTTGCGCTGCAGCATGCGCACCAGTTCCGCCACATCCTCGTCGCTCATCACCTCGCGGGCGTCGATTACCTCCTCTTCCTTGCCGTTGTCGTCCGTGGCGTTGGGGTTCTCCTCGCCGAGGTTTTTCGCAATCGCCGCGAGCGGCGCTTTCTTGCCGTATGACGCGCCGCTGCCCGACATCACGTCTATCAGCTCGCCCTCCATGTACAGGTTGGGACTCGGGTCTTGGTGGTCCTCCCCAAGGTAACGCACCATCACGACTGTGCCCTTGGAAAGCGTCTCACCCTCCCAGAACGGCACTTTGAGCGTATAGCCGTTGTCGGAAAGGCAGATGTACTTTTTGCTGCGGAAGTCCACGTCGCGTATGCAAGCGCGGGAAATGTCGCCGACCTCCGCCGATTCGCGGAGCATCTCGTTGATCTGCCGCTTTAGGGTGAACGTGCACTCCGCGCCGGCATTGAGCACTACCGCCGGATACAGCAGCTGGTTGCCGTTCTCGTCGCAGAATATGCTCATGTCGCCGTCGTAGTTGTTGGGGATGTCATACTCGTTGAGCCAGGGGACAAAGGTGTCCGGGCCGACGTTAATCCAACCCTCTCCCTCGTAGCCATCGTCCACGATAGTGGCGTGCAGGCGCAGCCGCCGCCATTCGGGGCGCGTATAGTCTATCTTGTAATAGTCGATGGTGATCATCACCGCATCGCCGTCCTCCGGAGCCTGCTTGCGCACCTCGCCCGCGTCCTCCTGCCGGTTTTCCGCAGTCAAGCCGCGCTCTATGTCAGCCCACATCTGCTTGTACGCCTTCAGGTTCTTCCTTCTGGCCGCGCTGGGAGTCTGTACGTTCCCTTTCATGAGGATAGTCGGCTTCATCCAGCTCATGAGCGAGGCCGGCAGCACCGAGTCGTTGTCCTCGGCGCGACGCTCGCGTATCAGCAGCTCCGCCGGGCGCAGCTCGAGCGAGATGTCGCCGTTGTTGTAGACCTTGGGCAGGGTGGCGGCTGCTGACACGGCATCGCGCATATTCGACGCCTTGGTCAGCAGTATCTGGAACGCCGACGTGTCGTTCCACCCGAAGTCGTGCGAATACTCGTTGCCCAGCACCGAGCCGACAGCCTTGTAGAGCAGGTTGTCAACCTCCTGCGCGTGCAGTTCGGCGTTGCTGCCGTGGTAGTATGTCAGGTAACGGTAGAACATCGCCTTGTTGTGCTGTATGTCCACATTGTCCTTGGCCGAGGCGAGCAGCGACTGAATGGCGATGGCGCGTATGACCTTGTTGAGCAGTTTGCTGTCCTTCTGGTCGGTGTCGCCGGTGCTGTACTCGCTGTCGGGGAGGGTGTCGAGGTAATCGATGTTCTGCGTGATGAATATCTCCAGCTGGTCCACCAGTGCGGTACGGAACGGCTCGCACTTCCAGTTGGCTGAAGGCCACAGGTGCAGAGCCTCGAACAGCTCGGTCATGTACTTGTTGATGAGTTCCGGGCGCAAGCGCAGGATGGTCATCATGATGCGGAACTGGCGGTCAGGGCGGTACAGGTAGCCCGACTGCTTGAGCCGCGCGAAAATGCCGGAGATGAACTCCTCGTCGCGGTTCTCCTCAATCAGTTTCGCCGCCTGGGTGAACTGCTTGAACAGCTCGATATGGCGCGACATCGCCTTCTGTATGCCGGTGCGCCTGTCAGTGTCGCACTTGCCCAGGTAGCCCGAGCCCTCGATGACATACAGGCACAGCCGCCCGGCGATGTCCATAGCCTTGAACAAGTGGCGGTAAGCCTGCTTGTTGCCCTTGTAGCTTATCAGGTAATGCGTAATCTGCGATGAGAACACGTCGAGCATCGTAAACAGCCAGTTGGCGTTGCCGGAGCGGTACTGCCCGACAGTCTCAGTGTATTCCGGGTAAAGCTCCGCGTTGTCACGCACCACCTGCTCCATGCGCCCCACGCCTACGGCATCCAGCCAGTACGCCAGCGGCTCAAAGCGCAGCCGCAGGTCAGCGTCGGCGCTGCCTATGTATTTCAGCAGCACGTACACGCCGTCGAGGCGTTCTATGCGGCACTGTATCTTCTTGCCTATCGGCAGGCCCGCCGGCGCACTGTTCAGCTTGAAAAACAGGCCGTACTCGTCCTCGACTTCGTAACTCTTCTTAGCCTTGCCGCCGAAAGCACGCGAGCGTATGCGGAACGTGTACTCTCCGCCCTGCTTGTAAAACTGCGGTATTATCTTGGCAATGTCCTGTCCTACCGTCACATAGCCGTCTTTGACATCCTTGACATAACACGGCAGCGTCTCGGGGATGTCGCGGTGCTTCTGAAACTTGAGCTTCTGGAGTTCAAACTCCTCGCCGTCGTCGGTTACTACCACAAAACTGTTCATACGGCACTTCTCCGGCACCGTACGCAGGTCGCACTTGTCGCCCCTGTTCATTTCCGTAAAATTCATTGTTAGAGTTGTTTATAAAATCATTGATGTATGTATACGCAAAAAATATCGCCGTTTCAACGCCGACAGGGGAATGAGGGTTCACCGTAACCCGCATCCCTGGAAACGACAAGCCAATGCCCCGTTGCGGGCATGGCCTCCCTCCGCGTCACTCGGCGGCAAGGCCGCTTATACGCGCAATGTACTTGCCTATGATGTCAAACTCGAGGTTGACGCGAGTGCCGCGCTCGATGTTGTGGAAATTGGTATGCTCGTAAGTGTACGGGATGATTGCCACGCGGAACGAGTCGCGCTCCGAATCGCACACCGTCAGCGAAACGCCGTTGACAGTCACCGACCCCTTCTCGACGGTGACATACCCCTTGGCGGCAAGCTCCGGGCGGAACTCGTAGCGGAACTTGTAATAGCGGCTGCCGTCAGCCTCGCAAACCTCCTCGCAAACGGCAGTCGTGTCAACATGCCCCTGGACGATATGCCCGTCCAGACGGCCGTCCATTTTCATGCTCCGCTCCAGGTTGACCTCGTCGCCCTCGCGCAGGTCGCCCAGGTTGCTGCGCTCCAAAGTCTCGCGGATAGCCGTAACCGTATAAGAGCCGTCGCCATGCAACTTAACCACCGTGAGGCACACGCCATTGTGCGCCACACTCTGGTCTATGCTAAGCTCGTCGGCAAATGAACACTGTATCCGCAGATGTATATTACCACCTTCATGAGCCACCGCCACAACGCGGCCGGCTTCCTCTACTATTCCTGAAAACATAGTCGTAAAAAATTGTGTCTGGTTCAGACTGCAAAATTAACGATAATCTGCCGCATTATTTGCTGCTTCACTCTAAATTTGTGTTAACTAACATGGCGCGGCTTTCATCGCCAATGGCTTGAAACGAGGAAAAACGGGGCAGAATAATTGGCGGTGTCGGCAAAAATGCCTAACTTTGTGCCGACAATTTGTAACCGCTGGTATCGCCGACCGATATTAAGTTGCAAATCAACCTTTTAACTATATATTAAAATGGATTTGATCAAAGTAGTGGAAGAGGCTTTTGCCACTCCCAAAAAGGAAATCCCCGCCTTCGGTCCTGGCGACACCATCACTGTCGCTTACCGCATCAAGGAGGGTAACAAGGAACGTATCCAGCAGTTCCGCGGAGTAGTCATCCGCATCAACGGACACCTCGAGAAGAAACGCTTCACTGTCCGCAAGATCTCTGACGGCATCGGCGTTGAACGTATCTTCCCCATGGAGTCTCCGTTCATCGAGTCTATCGTCGTAAACAAGTACGGCAAGGTGCGCCGCGCCAAACTGTACTACCTGCGCGGACTCACCGGCAAGAAAGCTCGCATCAAGGAGCGTCGCGTCGTGAAGAAAGAGGACTGATCTCCTCCTGCCAACGCAAAACGTACACAGACCGTCGGGATCGCGCCGTTAAGCGCGCGTCCGGCGGTCTGTATTTGCCGGTAACTGGCTGCGCCGGCACGCAGCTGCGGCAAAAATGCGGCACGGCGGCATGACCGCTGACGCCCGCTCGAGCGTTATTCTGACAGACACCACAAACAAACACGTTTTACAGGTAAAAATAATCTTGAAGCAATTATGGAAACAAACGGTTCAGCAAAACATCCGCGTAGGGCAACGCTCATAATCCTCGACGGCTTCGGCCTGGGCGACCACAAGAAGGATGACGCAATCTTCTGCACACCGACACCCAACATCGACGCCCTCAACGCCAAGTATCCGCACTCGCAGCTCCTCGCCTGCGGCGAGGACGTGGGCCTGCCCGACGGACAGATGGGCAACTCCGAGGTCGGGCATCTCAACATCGGCGCGGGTCGCATCGTGCCGCAAGACCTCATGAAGATAAACCGCGCCATCGCGGACAAGTCCATACTCGAAAACCCGCAGGTCAAGGACGCATTTGAGTATGCACGCAAGCATGGTGTGCCGGTGCACCTGATGGGGCTCACCTCGACGGGCGGCGTGCACTCCTCGTTTGGCCACCTCTTCGCCCTCTGCGACATTGCCAAGCACTACGGCATCGACAAGGTCTACATACACTGTTTCACGGACGGCCGTGACACCGACCCCAAGAGCGGAGCGGGTTTCCTGCGCGACCTGCAGCAGCATTGCGCAGCCTCCGCCGGCACAATCGCCTCCGTTGTAGGACGCTTCTATGCCATGGACCGCGACAACCGCTGGGAGCGCGTCAAGCTCGCATACGACATGCTGACTCGCGGCGAGGGGCTGAAGACTGACGATGTGGTCAAGGCTGTGACCGACTCTTACGAAAACGGGGTGACCGACGAGTTCCTCACCCCGATAGTCAACAGCGCCGTAGACGGACGCATCCTCCCCGGGCACGTCGTCATATTCTTCAACTACCGCAACGACCGCGCCCGCGAAATCACCATTGCCCTCACGCAGCACCCCGTAGACGGCATGACCCCTGTCGACGGGCTGCGCTACTACTGCATGACGCCGTATGACGATTCGTTCAAGGGCGTGCATATCCTTTTCCCAAAGGAGGTCGTCCGCAACACCCTTGCCGAATACCTCTCGTCGCGCGGCCTGAAGCAGCTCCACATCGCCGAGACCGAAAAATACGCCCATGTCACCTTCTTCCTCAACGGAGGCCGTGAAGAGCCCTTTGCTGGCGAGGACCGCATACTCGTCCCCTCGCCGAAAGTGAAGACATACGACCTGCAGCCCGAGATGAGCGCGTATGAGGTGACTGTCCGCCTCGTGGATGCTATCTGCTCCGAAAAGTATGACTTCATCGTCGTCAACTTCGCCAACTGCGACATGGTAGGCCATACCGGCGTGTATGAGGCGATAAAGAAGGCGGTCAGCACGCTCGACTTGTGTGTGGGCAATGTGGTTGACGCGGCACGCCGGCACGGCTATCCCGTCATCATCATCGCCGACCACGGCAACTCCGACCACGCAATTAATGCCGACGGAACGCCCAACACCGCGCACTCGCTCAACCCCGTGCCGTTCATCTACATCTCCGACGACACCGCCGCCAAGGTGCGCAACGGCCGCCTTGCCGACGTTGCACCCTCGCTGCTCCACGTCATGGGACTGCCGCAGCCCGCAGAGATGACTGGCGAAAACCTCATAGCCGACTGAAATACACAGCATACCGTATGACAGCAGCGGGGTGTGTCAAGACTGACACACCCCGCTGTCGCTGCAAGTACTCCCGTGGGGAGTCGAACCCCAATCGATGGAACCGGAATCCATTATTCTATCCATTGAACTACGGGAGCATACGATGCCCTGCATAGAAAGGCAACGCAAAGTTACACATAACTTTCGTCACGCGCAACCCCCACGACCATTTTTCGCACACGCTTCATGATAAAATGTGCTGGCAGTGCGTCAAATCAGGTGCGTGACCTTGATTTTCTTGTATTTCTTGCCTATGCCGAGTGCAAAAGCCATTTGGTCCTTGATTATCAGCTCCCCCTTTTGCAGCCCGGCGATCGCTTGGCGGATTTCGGTCAGCTCCTGGCCGTTGACCCCGAACAGGTCCCTGATTACCTTGTCGTCGATAGTCTGCTGCTTCATTATCAGCGGGTACTGTGCGTTGGCATAGAAGTCGAAGTATTTGCTCTTGAAGTCCGCCATGTTCTGTGTGGCGAGGATAACTGACAGCCCCTTGTTGCGCCCCACGGCGATAAGGTTGCGCAGCGGACGGTTGTCAAACGAGAGCATATAGTGGGCCTCGTCGATTATCGAGAAGTGGCGGATTTCGACTACATCGTCATTTGCGGCCTGCTGCGGCAGCTGCTCGTAGATGTTGTTGAGCTTGGACATCAGGAAGTAGACGATAGCCTTTGCTATCGGGCCGTCCTTGGGATAGCCGTCCATTTTGACGATATAGCTTTCCTCGATGAGGTCGGCATGGTCTTCAGTGTCGAATATGTTGGCGCGGACAAGCTGCTTGAGCACTGATGAAATGGAATCATCATTTTCGGGGTCTCTCATGCGGCCCTGGTATTCGGACAGCATGGCTTCGAACGTGATAGGCGCACCGTTGGTCTTGTTGTAGGCGGCGACGATAGCCTCGCTGAGCCGGTTGCTCATGTTCGAGCTTGCTGCAAGGCGGTCGAGCGACGCGAGCGCAGATGCCATTTCGGTAGAGTAGAGGTTGATTTCGTTGAGCGGCCGGCCGGTGAAGTCCTTGAACGGTGTGAACGGCAGCGGCGACTCAATAGGGTTCAGGATAGCGGTACGGTCTACGTCAAAGTGCGACAGCCAGCTGTTGTTCTGAATGTCGCTGAACTCTCCCTTGTAGTCGAACAGCAGGAAATTGACTGGGTAGCGGCTCTCCGTAGATATAGCGCGAAACTGCTGCATCAGCACGGCGAGCAGGTTGGTCTTGCCCGAGCCGGTAGCCCCGGCAATGATAATCTGCGCGTTGGTGATAGCGCGGCTGTTTATGTCGAGGGTCGCTTCCATTTCCGCGTCGCCGTAGTTGCCTATGAGGAGGTTGAGGACGGGGATGTCCGTGGCGGCTCCGCCCCGGCTGTTCTGCGAGAGGAAACAACCCTCGAGGTTGTTGTCCTCGAGCAGGTAATCGCGGCCGCGTGCCATTTCTGCGGCAAGAATGCGCGAAAGCACCATGTTGTTGCCAATGTCTATGCCGGTATCATGGTAACGCATTTTTATCAGTGCCGAATAAAGCGCGGTGAGGTCTTGATGTGAGAAGAAACTCGGCAGATAGCGATTGCCGAAGTGCAGCTTTTGCTTTTCCACTGTCGCTGCATCGCGTTTGCCCGGCGTGCCGAGGCCTGTCAGCAAGCAAATGCGCATGAGCTTGTTGTTCTGTATAGAATAACGCTTTTCGCCGTCGGCTTGCCTCGAGAGGTTTACGAGGCTCTCGATTTTCTCTTTGATTGGCGCAAACTCGGTGTTGAAGTTTTCTGGCACGTACAGGTTTCCGAATTGTATAGGCATGGCTTATTGGTTGAGGGGTAATCCGAAATATCCGTCAGTGACGGTTGTCTTCTGCTGCTCTACGTCGCGGTGGAGCGTGTAGGTCTTGGAGATGAACGGCTCGAGCTTGATGTAGTCGCTGTCGGTGCGTATCTCCGACGTGGTGCAGAGCAGGATAGTCTGCTCGGCGAGCTGCGGGAAATACATCTCCATCAGCGCGTCGCGGCTCTCGTTGTCGAGAACCCCCATCACGGTGTCTATCATCACTGGCGGGTTGTAGTCGCCCAGGTTGCGCAGCACTTTCAGCAGCACCTGTATGAAGATTTGCTTGGAGGCCGCGTTGAGCTGGTTGAGCGAGATCGGGTTGCCCTTTTTGTGGTACATGGCGATGTTGAAGTTCTCCATGCTGTCGCTCAGTGCCACGCGGCTTATCTGGCCCCGGTATGATATGAGCAACTGGTTGAGCTGCTCCTGCATCTCGGTCTCAATCTGTGCCTTCTTCTTTTTCAGTAGGCTGTCCGCCACTTTCTCGAAGAACGGCTTCAGTTTGACCAGCGTGTCATAGCGCAGGTCTGGCTCTTGCTGCACCTGGACGTCAAACTGATGTATGCGCTTCTCGAGCTTCTGTATATCCTGGCGCAGTGCCGCCTCTTTCGACTTGGCGGTCTCCAGGTCGCGCTTCCCCTGCTCGTAGTTGGCGATGATGTATTCGTTGCCGCCGGCGCGGCTTGCTTCGAGGTTTCGCTTCTCGGTACGCAGCTCGTTGATTGTGGCGAGGAGTGCTTCCAGGTCCTGGCGCGTGCGGTACAGCGCGGCAAACTGGTTGTTGCCGCTGCGGTTGATGAGCGATTTCAGCGCGTCGATCTCGGCAGCGTCGAGGTATTCGTACGGGTCGGGCCGGTTGGTCGAGTTTTGCAACGCGACTATATGCTTGACCACATTCTCCTCGTCCACCTCTGCCGAGCATAGCGCAAGGTCTTTGAGGTAGCCTATTATCTTGGCCGTCACGTCGCGGAGCGTCTCGATGGGGTATGCCCCGGTGTTCTCCCGGCGCAGCTCCTCCTTGACGCGGAGTATGTTGTTGATTTCCGCTGAAAGGTTTGACGCGAGTTTCGGCAGGAACACATTCGCCTCCACGTTGTCCATAAAGCCTTTGAGGTCTTCCGTATAGTCGGCAGCGCGGCGCACTATGTCCTCGATTTTCGCGCCGATGGCGGCAATGCGTTTGCCCATGTCCGCACTCTGCTGCGCACCCTCCTTGGCCTTGTGGTACTCGTCTTCGACCGATGCAAGCATCTTGTACAGCTTGTCCTGTTCGGCGATGTTGGCTGCCAGCTCCGTGCTGATGCGCTCTTTCTGGTCACACAGCTCGTTGTATTCGGCTTGCTCCTGTTCGGCTTGCAGACGTGCGCTGCTCGCCTCCTGCTGCAGCTTTTCCGCAGCCCGCTTCAGCTGCAGGTACTTCTTGAAGCCGAGCACGTTCTCGAAATTGTCCTGAATGGTCTGGGCGAAGACATTCTTCTTGAGCAGCTCGCTCGACTGCATCGCGTCGAAAAGGAAATACTTGCTCAGCTCCTGCGGCAGGTTTGCCTTGATGATTTTGTTCACCTCCTGTTCGGCGCGCAGACGTTCTTTCGGCGCGGTCATTGTGCCATATTGGAATATGTTGCCGTTCATGTTGAAGTATACGCTTTCGAGCGGTCTTCCAGCAGGGTTGAGCAGGTATGTGCGCCTGAGTATGTACTTCTGCGTCATGCCGAGCACCATGCCGCTGAATGTTATCTCCAGCGATATTTCGGGCTTCACCTCGCCGACTGCCCCCTGGTTGAGCAGCTCGTTGAAATGCTCCTTGTTCTCGATTCTCAGGCCGTAGAGTGCGCCGCAGATGGCCTCAAACAGCGTGGTCTTGCCGCCGCCGTTTGAGCCGCCGATGAGGATGATGGGCCGCTCATCGTCTACCCTCAGATCGAGGTCGAGGTCCAGATAGGTCTTGTAGTTGCTTACTTTGATGCGTTGTATTATCATGGCCTCTTACGATTTGATTTTGTTTATCGCCGCGCGGATGATTTCCTCGGTGTCGGAGTCGCTCATTTCGATTACGTCCACGCGCTTGGCGTGGTATGCTTTGAGGATTTCCTCGCACAGCCAGTCCGGGTCGATGCCTTCAGTCTGGCAGATGCTCTCTATCATGGCGAGGTCGTCCTTGCGGATGCCGTAATGGACGAATTTTTGGTCTATTCCTTTGCTCATGGTCTATGCGTTTTGAGGATAGAATGAAGCCCACAGGTGCAGGTTGTCCGTGGTGTTCTCGATAGGGAATTTGGAGTAAATCCAGTTGTCGCCGCTCTTGAGTATGATGCCGCCGGCGAGTGGCTCACGCTCTGTGCTGTGCTCGGCGCAATAGGCGAGCAGCGCATTGTGCTTGTCGGCGGCGAACACGTCGCTGCCGACGCTCTTGGTGTCAAACAGGTAGACATGGCCGTTCCGCATGCGCACCACGAAGTCAACGTAGAACAGCGACTTGCTGCCATTCGCTCCCTGGCTGTACTCAATGGAGAAGTGCATCTTGCCCGCGTCGCCGTTCTTGTACCACCAGTCGATGTATTCCGAGTTGCGCTCGAGGAATGCGGCAAACTCCCTTTCGGGATTTGACGCTTGGTTGAGCTGCACAAACGGGTCGAGGGCATGGTTGGCGACATCAGGCACTGCATGGTTCGTGTCGCTGTCGTAGGTGCGCTCTTCCGGCACTTCCCACTCGTAGGTCTTGAAGTCGCGGGCGGCGGCTTGTTGCTTCTTGATGTTGCGGATTTTCAGGTACTCCCCGAGGGCGATGTCGAGGATGCGGCTGAACTTCTCCTTGTTTCCGTGGTACAGCACCACCTTCTTCGCGTCGGTCTCGTAGATGCCGAGGTAGTCCTCGATAAATCCGAGCAGGTACTGCGCGATGCGGTCGGTGCGGTCGCCCTGACGTGCCTCAAACTGGCCTCCCTTGGTGGCGATGAACGCGAGGAAAACGCGGTTGATCTCATTGGCGGTGCGGGCAAATTTTGCCTGGTCTACGTGCAGTGTCTGCACCTCGTTCTGGAAATGCACGTCTACGGGGATTTCCACGTTCACCGTCTTGACATCGAGGCGTATCTGCTGCTCTGCGCGGCGGCGGTTGTCGTTGATTGTCGCGTCTTCTGTCTCGGGCAGCGATGCAGCCGGCTCGTCGCCGCTCAGCGCGGCAAGTTCCGCCAGGGAGAACAGCCCCGGGCCGGCAGGAAGGTTGAAGAACTCGACAGCTGTCTTATACAGCACTTTGCGGAAGTCTGGGCCAAGATAATTGCGCATCACGTTGGTACGCTCGGCATAGTATGCCGTCAGCTCCACGTTGGTCAGGCCCTCACGGCGGCGGGCTGTGAGCGTGTTGCTGAGTATGTAGTCCTGGTCTGCCGAGACGATTTTGATTTGGTCCTTGGCGATGTCAGTGTATACGTAGCCGATGTTCAGCAGGTCGGAGGGGTAGTGCTTTTGCTCCGGCATGCGCAGGATGCGCCCGACGGTCTGGATAGTGAACTGGTCGCTCTGCAGCTTGCGGAATATCAGCAGCACGGCGGCACGCGGGCAGTCCCAGCCGAGGGCTATAGCCTCCTTGAACAGCAACGCCTCCGCCAGATTGTCGGGGCGTTCCAGCCCCTCGAGGTTCTTCTTCTCCTTGTCGAGCCACACCGCGAGCTTGCCGTTTTCAGTCGTGATGTCTTTTGCCCTCAGGTACGCTTTGACCGTTTCTGCCACTGCGGTGTCGTCGTCAGTCATCGACTCCTTCTTGTCGTTGGGGAGCTGTATCAGCAGCAGCGGCTTGATGCCAACGCCGAGCCGGCTGTATTCCCCGGCTATCTGCTCGCGCTTGGCGAGGGCAGACCGCAGCAGCCGCTCGTCGAGCGATATCGGCGAGGCGGCATCCACGTCGATGTCGGGGTTCAGCACCACCTCTTTCTTGATCATCTCGGCACTGATGACTTCCTTGCGGAACACCTTCACCAGCGCGTCTGGATTCTGTGTCCTTGGCGTTGCCGAGATGCGTATCTCCACATCGGGGTTGATGCTGTTGAGCACTGCGGCAGACCTGTCAGCGGTTGGTGACCAGAACATGTGTTCCTCGTCGATGACAGCGATTATGGGCAGCCCCGCCTCCTCGCGTGTGCGCCGCACCACCTCATAGATGCTTGCGTTGCTCTCCGAGTCGCTGGTCATGCGGTTGTTCTTCTTGTTGATGCTCTCCCAGTTGACGAAAAGGATTTCGCCCGGCTGTATCCCCTCCGAGTCGTCCAGCTCGTCAAACATCACGGGGCGCAGCTTGCGCGTCTCGCCGAAAGCGTTTTTGAGCGAGCCGTAGCTCTGTATGTGCAGCTTGCGCGGCGCAAACCAGATAAACGCGCACTCCTGCCAGCGCGAGTTGCCACGGTTTTTCAGCTCGTCGGTGATGCCGGCGAGCGTGGCGCACGCCATTACCGTCTTGCCTGCTCCCGTCGGCGCTTCGAAAACTATCTTGCGGCGCGTGCCGCCGATGTTGAGCAGGCTGACGGTCTTGTCAATCAGCTCTGCTATCGCTCTTTGCTGGTATTCCAGGTCTTTCATGCCTCACCTCCTTCCGTGTTGAAAAGTCCTCCGAGGTCGCTGCTTTCGCCCGCCTCGCCGCTGTTTTCCGGCACAGCGATGACCTTGTCGCGCTGCCGGGGCAGTATGCGCTTGTATGTGTTGTAGATGGCGGCGGGGAGTGCCGTCGGCTCGACCTTGTCGGCAACAGGCTCGAACAGGTCGGTCGCCGGGTCTTCGCTCGGCGAGAACACATATACCTTTATGGGGCTTTTCACCTCGACTGTCGCGATGATGCCGACTATCTCTTCGATATATTCCTCGCGGTAGATGATGAGCATCTGCCTTTCGCCGTCGGTGAAGCAGCGGAATACTTGCGGATGCGTCTTGACAGAGCCGAATGTGTCCTGCTCGGTGTACAGGTTCTCCTTGATGCAGAGCATGTCTGTCGAGAGGTTGACGAGCTTCTGCATGTTTCGCGGCGAGCGCGAGCGGCTGATGAACTCGGTGCGGTAGTAGCGGAGGTTGTTGCCGTGCAGCCCTTCTACCTTCTCGCCGTTAGGCTTGGTGTAGCCTTTGATTACGCGCTTGTTTCGCTCGTAGGTGACGTTTTCGCAGATGCCGTTCTCGTTGTTTGTGCAGAGTATGCACTGCCGCTTTCCGCCGTCCTCGGCGTTGAGCTGCATCACCGC
>CAKUKR010000023.1 GCA_934663645.1 uncultured Muribaculaceae bacterium
TTGCGGCCGAATGCCGGGTCGATGCGTATGCTCGCGCATACGGCAAATGTCGCTATGCAGCTCACCATGATCCACCAGAAGAAGTTGACATAGCCCTGCGCCCCGCCGCCCCCGAGCAGGTTGAACTGCCCCAGGAACTCGTGTATCCACCCGGCTGCCATGCCGGGGAGCATCATCCCCAGCGCCATGAACGCCGTGCAGAAGGCGTAGTGCGAGGTCTTGTTCTCTCCCTGCGCGAAGTAGATGAGGTAGAGCATGAAGGCGGTGAACCCGAAGCCGTAGCCGAACTGTTCCACTGCCACTGCCGCGCCTATCCAGCAGATATTGTCAGGCTGCGTCATCGCCAGCACGCAGTAGAACGCGCATGGCAGCGTCAGGCTCAGCGCCATTGGCCACAGCCACCGCTTCAGGCCGTCGCGGGCTATCGCCAGCCCGCCGAGGATGCCCCCGGCAAGCAGCGCGATGACCCCGAATGTGCCGTTTACCCAGCCTACCTGCTCCGTGGTCAGCGCAAGTCCCCCCTCTTCATGCGGGGCGACGAGGAACGGCTGCACCAGCTTGATGCACATGGCCTCGGGCAGACGGTACAGCAGCATGAAGCACAGCGCCGAGAGGATGTGCGGCTTGCGGAAGAAGGTCACGAATGTGTGCCCGAAGTCACGGATTATCCTGCTGAAATCCTTGTCGTTGCGAGGCTTGTCGGCCGCAGCCCGCGGCAGTATGCGTGTATGGTACAGCCACACGGCGAGGAAGAACACTGCGAGGACGGCAAATGTCACCGACCATGCCAGCGGCACGTCGCCGAGCCTGTCCTCGAGTATGCCCGCCAGTATGACCAGCCCTCCCTGTCCTATGACAGACGCTATGCGGTAGAATGTTGACCTCACGCCTACGTATGCCGCTTGCTCGTGGCCGTCGAGCTCAAGCATGTAGTAGCCGTCGGCGGCGATGTCGTGGGTGGCGGAGAAGAAAGCCATGAGCCAGAACAGCGCAAGCGTTGCGGAGAAGAAGAACGGCGTGGGCAGCAGCAGCGCCACCGCAGCCATGGAGCAGCCCAGCAGCAGCTGCATCGTCAGCACCCACCACCGCTTGGTGCGCAGTATGTCCACAAACGGGCTCCAGAACGGCTTGATGACCCACGGCAGGTAGAGCCACCCGGTGTAGAATGCCATTTCAGTGTTGCTGATGCCCATGTTGACGTACATCAGCACTGTCAGCGTGTTGACCGCGAAGTAGGGGAGACCCTCGGCTATGTACAGCGAGGGTATCCACGTCCACGGCGATTGTCTGTTCTTCTTCATTGTAGTGTCGTTGTTACTTCACGTTCACCGTCTTGCCGGCGGAGTGTCCCGTCACGAGCGGAGCGTAGAGTGACTGCACAGTGGCGATGCCGACGGTATAGTCGCCGTCGCGGTCGATGTAGCAGTCATAGCTTATCTGATGCACACCCTTGGGGAGGAAGCTGATGAACAGGTTGGTCTGCGAGTCGCGTGTCTCGCGGTATACCCAGATGCCGTCGGTCTGTGTGTATGACGACAGCTGGTCAGCAGGCTCCATGCACGCGCCGCGCTCGTCGGTTATCGCCACATACTGCAGGTCGCTCGCGTTCTTGACCGTCAGCACCACGCGCACCTTCTGTCCTGTTTTCAGGTCTTTGGCAGAGAGGCGTGTGCCAGCCTCGGTATTGTCGAGGGCGTATATCTCCTTGGCAATGGAAATCTGGTCGGTGCTTGCTGCCTTGACCTCGTCTGACGGCGCGATGTACTGTGCCAGCACGCCGCCCCATGCCGGGTGCGAGCCGTGCTTGGTCACACGGAGCGTCTTGCCTGCCACCTTCGCCGGGTCGAGCTGTATGGCCAACGCGCCTGTATAGCGTGCCGGTGTGACATCATACCTTTCGCCGCCAATGGTGATTTCTGCCTGTTCGCTGTCGGCAGTCCATTCAGAGCCGCTCGCGAGTATGGCGTGGACGATTTCGGCCGTGTGCGTGTCATAGCCCCAGTCGCCGTACTGGCGTTGGAGGATGAGCCACTGGCGCAGCAGGTCAACCGACTTGTCCTGCGGGGCAATCTCGGCGAAAGCCTCGAGCACCTGTGCCGTCGTGATGAGACGGGGGAAGCCCTGCCAGCCGCTGCTGAGGTTGTCGTAGTACATGCCGCGCTCCGGGGAGGTGACGGCATGCTGGCGCAGCGACTCGAGTATCAGGCCAGCCTCCTTGGCGTAGCCGCTGCGGTGCAGCAGTATCGCTGCCGTGGCCTTGTCGTAGATGCCGAAGTCGCGCCATGACTGGGCTACGGCCTTCAGCGACTTGTCGAGGTATGAGGCTATCTCCTTGTTCTCCGCCTTCACGCCGAAGTACTGGCGTATGTAGAGCCAGCGCAGTGCCGCGAGCGGGTATATATGCTTCTTGTTGCGGATGTAGCTGTCATACGCTTCCTTGTCGATGTATTTCACAGCTTTCGAAGCCATTTCCGCGATGTCGCCGCTCTCGCTTTCAGGCACATAGCCCATGTCGGAAATCATGGCAAGGTTGAGCAGCACGCCAGTGGTGATGTATACCGACGACTCAAAGTCAGGCAGCCACGACCAGCCTCCGTCACGCTTCTGCGCTTTCTTGATATCGGCAATCAGCGAGCTGACAGCCTGTCTGTTGGCGTTGGCATCGAGCAGCGAGGTAAGGTGCTGCATACGCATCGTCTCCGCAGCAGCGTCGTTTACCCAAACCGTGTTCTCCAGTGCTACGGCCTTAAGATGCTCGTCCTTTTGCAGGTTGGAGACGAGGGTGGAGTCTGCGCCAGTCTTCAGAGCCTCCGTCCAGTACTGTATCGCCGTGCGCACCTGCGGATACTTGCGGGCGATGCCATCGGCAAAGGCGTTGCCGAACAGCGCGGAAGCCTTGGCAAGCACGTTCTCCGACTTGGGTGTGGAGATTTCGGGCAGCGCGGTGAGGCAGTGCCATATCGGGTTGTTGCAGTATTGCAGCGTCACTGATGCGTCCTTGTCGTATTTCGGCAGCTCGACAGCGATGTCGCCAGCCTCTGTGCCGAGGTAGAAGGGCTTGGACTCGAACACGGGCGACGAGGAGGGGAGTATGGAGATGATGTCCTGCTCGCCGTCGGTATAGTCGCCGCCAACGGCATAGCAGCGTATTCCTACCAGCTGCGCGTCGTTGGGCGTGTCGTAGTCTATGGATATGGTGCGTGACGACTTCGGGGTCATTGCCTCTGCGGCGAAGTCCTGACGCTTGATGACCTTGCCGGTCGCAGGGTCGAACAGCTCGATTACGCCAGCCACCTGCTGGACGGTGTCGGAATTGTTCATCAGCGAGGCGCGGACGGATGTCTTGTCGCCAGTGCGCAGGTATCGGGGCATGTTCCCTTTGACCATTACCGGCTTGGCCGACAGCGCGTCATACGTCGCCACTGCCGAGTAGAGGTCGTCGGTGTATGCGGCAAGCTGCAGCTGCCATGTAGTGTTGAAGTTGGGGACGGTGAAGCCGAGAGTGACGATGCCCTCGTTGTCGGTTACGAGGCTCGGGCGGAAGAACGCGAGTGGATGCTCCGTGTCGCGCAGCTCTACTCCTGACACGTCGGCTGGTTCGCCGCTGTCACTGCCCCTGACGCTCATGCTTTTCTTCTTCATGTTGCTGCCAACGCCGTAGCCCACTGTCACCACCTCTTGCAATGATGCGTCAGCTGCTGCGCTCTCACATGCGGCCTCATGATCAAGGATGCGACTCTCTCGGGAAACAATATTGGAGGCACGGGCAGGGCTTATGCTTTTGAAACTCAATATTCGGTCATAGGAGTCGCCGTACAGGCTCTTGCCGTACAGGTTCCAGTCGGGCATGACACCTGCCTCGTAGCGAGCATACTTGCAGTCAGAGAATACTGCCGCGCCGCTGCTGCTGCCGCTGCTGTGAGTGGAGATAGACGATGCGGGCGAGAAGTACACGCTGCCGCGAGGGTTGAGCGACCAGATGAACGGCGACAGGGCATTAAGAGCCTTGTCCGTCATCACTGCCATTACGGGTATGCGTGCGGCGTTGCCGCCGTTGTACAGCATGCGGAATGACCACTGCTCCTCCGAGCCGGGGCGTATCTTGTCGCGGAATGACTCCACCTTTATCTTCAGCTCGTTGCGGCTCTCTGCCGGCAGCACCAGTACTGTCTGGCTTTCGGTCTTCAGGTCATGACCGCCGGCGAAGCGCACCCATACGCGGTTGTCGGCGGCAGGAGCGTCCACGTCTATGGTCATGATTTTGTCGCCGGGGTTGAGCCAGCGGCGTGAGATGACGCTGTCGGCATTGCAAATCTCGCACAGTATCGGCGAGCCAGGGTAGCCCGTGGCGACACGCACAGGGACAGTCTTGCTGCCGCGATCTGCCGTCACCTTGTCCTGCGGCAGCCACAGCGGCGTGGCGTAGGGGGCGCGGTCGTCTGCCGTGCGGTAGATGACCGTCTCGCGTGTGTAGCTGATGCTGTCAACAGTGAATGACAGCTCGTATTTGCCGCTGGGGAGCGATGCGGAGGGCAGTTTCAGCCGTGGCGACATGAATGAGCCAGCGGTGATTTTGCCGTCTTGCGACTTGATGGTGTACTCCACTTCGCGTTCCACTTCGTTGTCTATCAGGTCGAGGACAGGCACGTCCAGTGCAATCTCGTCGCTGTCAGCGGCTATGCGGTCAGGAATGCTCGACAGGTCAATGCGGTATGCCTCGCCGATGCTGAACAGCCGTGAGCCCCCCTCCTGTGTCTCGCCTGTGGGGGATGTTGCCTCAACCTTGAGGCGGTACGACCCGAGGCAGAAGCGTGTGCCGCGCAGCTCGTCAGTGGGCAGCTCTACGGTGAAGCGTCCCTGTTCGTCAGCCGTGGTTTCGTCGCCGTAGCTGGCATTGTTGTCATCGTCCCATAGCCACCAGCTCGCGTAGGATATGTCATATTTCACTGCGGCGTTTGCCACCGGCATGCCGGAATAAGTCTTGACGCTGCCGCTGATGCGCACGGTGTCGCCGAGGCTGTATGAGTCCTTGATTTCATCTATCTCGACATAGAACGAGGGTGTCTTGTACTCCGCCACGTCCACGTATGCCGAGCCAAGCGATGTCTTCTCGATGCTTGCGCGGACAGACCAAGAACCGAGTACGCCGCTTTTGGGTATCTCGAACTTGCCGGATAAGCGTCCGTGCTCGTCGGTGACACATTCCAGCGAGTCTCGCATCATGTGGTTGCCGTCATGCAGCGTCATGACCACCTTCTGCCGTGGCAGGAGCGACACGTTGCGCCCAGTCTTGCTGTAAACCACCGCAGTGAAGCCTATCGTGTCGCCAGGGCGGTAGATAGAGCGGTCTGTCAGGACGGTTGCAAATGCACGGTCGCCAGAGGTGCGGTTGCCAGAGCCGTATGTGTACATATAGGTCTTGAGAAAGTCCTTGCCGCGACGCAGCTCGATTTCCCAAGAGCCGGCAGGGATGCGAACATACCCGTCGAGGTTAGTGGCTGCCTTGTATGTCGTTTTCTTCTTGCCATACTGGTCGGAGATGCATTTCACAATCACATTGGGCATCGGCGACATATCCTTGCCGCTGACCACGTAGA
The DNA here is from genome assembly GCA_934663645.1 of uncultured Muribaculaceae bacterium. Classification (GTDB taxonomy): domain Bacteria; phylum Bacteroidota; class Bacteroidia; order Bacteroidales; family Muribaculaceae; genus Lepagella. The sequence goes on from CAKUKR010000023.1 coordinate 5,598, forward strand.
GCAGTTTCTCCGGGGCGTTGTCGTCGCTCGATGTCAGTATTTGCATATCGCTGACACGGAATATCGCTGACGAGTCGCTCATGCCGTCGTTCAAAAGCCCGGACGTGTCGCGTGTCGAGGTGGCGATGACGGCGTAGCGGCCGTATCCCTGCGGAGGGAACACCACGTTGGCTTTGCCGCTGAAAGGCACTGTGCCGTCCATTTTTACGGGAATTGCGCACAGCTCCGTGCCATCTTCAATTATTTGTTCGACATTGTATCTGAAATCGTCAAGGTCTTCCGGTATGCGGTACAGGTGGATGTACGACGTGTTGATGTTCTCGACATCGACGGATACCTTGATTGAATCTGTAGAGAGATACTGGTCTTGGACGGTGAAACTGACCTTTTGAATTTTCAGCTTACATAAGTGATACTTCAAATATGAGCTGTGGTAAGCGGCGACAGCAGCCTCCAAAGAATCGCATAGCTGTTTGCGTCGTGCCTGTACGATGTCCCCGTCGCTTGCCCCGGCTCGTGTATTTGTGTATAGGTACACACCAGCGGCAAGAGGAAGCAGCCGCATTGCAGCGTCGGAGTAGTCCTTGTACGTTTCATATTGCTGCATCAGGTAGTCATACTGCTGTGCAGCGGGTATCATGTCGCTGCGGCTTATGATGAAATTGACGACGCAGGGGACGTTGCCGTCTTTCTGCGCGAGCGCAAGCATCTCGTCGCATATCTTGCGCCGTGTTTCCGCCACGTCCACGCCGATTGACTTGTCTGCCTTGCCACGGAACGGGATCGCGCTCGTGTTGCTCTCATAGTCCTCTATCAGCCCCAGCGCGTCCTCGGTGACGAAAGCTGCCACCGTAGGGTATGCGCTGCCGTAGTCCTCAACCTTGCTGGTCAGCAGCGGCGCAATCTGTGTGATTGGGTATGCGTTGAGCGCAGCGAGGTCGGCGGTCGCCGATTTCACGAGCGCGGTTATTTTGGCCTTGAACATGTCGCCGCTCCATTCCATAGGGTCTTCGGGCAGGGGGGGCATCGGCAGCTTTCGGCGGTCAAACGTCCAGCTGTCAGACGAATAGATTTCCTTGCAGAGGTGAGCTTCGAGCAGCTGCGCGAGCGAGTTGTAGGGGGCTGGCATTGCCGATGCGAGCGAGTCGAGCATCTGTATGCGCTTCGCCACATCCTCGTGAGAGATGAGGTTGTTCGCGATAGTTATCTGTATCGCGGCTTTCATCATGTCGATGTTGTTGCCGGCCTTCCGGGCCTCCGCCATAGCCTTCTCGGCGTTTTCGCATACCGTCTTGGGAAATGCGAAGTCGGGCGCGGCGAATGTGTTTGGCTTCGCGGGCTGCTCTGTCGCGGCAGTCTCTTTTGCACCCGGTCGCGGGTGTCGCTTTCCTTCCATTGTCATTGTGGGAAAAATTAATGTCAACAACAAGAGCATTGCTGTTGACAGGTTGAGAATATGTGTTGGTGTTCGTTTCATCGTTGTCTGCTTTTTTGGGGTAAACTGATGATAGGCAGCGTGGCGCGAGCTGTGCCTGCAGGCTGCGGCATTGTCGGTGGCTGCCTGTTGCTTGCTGACAGGAGGGCGACTGTGAGCTGTGTCAGCGTCGTTTCTTGCCGCGCAGCTGGCTCATCTTCTGGCGGAATTTCTTCTCCGCCTCCTTCATCTGGTATATCTGCTTCGGAGTGAGAAACTTCTCGAACTCGTTCTCATACCGTTGGTCAATCTGCCCCTCCTTGATTTTTGCTTCAGACATGGCATCAGTGGCACGCTGGTAGTCGGCGGCAGTGGCGTTCTTGTCGTTCTTGACCTTGCGCTCCATTTCCACCGCAGTCTGGAATACCTTGCGTTTCTCGTTGGTCATGCGGTTGTATACCTCGAAGAAGCGCGACTGCTGGTCGGCTCTCAGCTCCATCTCCTGAGCGAGGTACTTGAGCTTGTACTCATGCAGTTCCTTCTCCACGTTCTCGCGGTTGCCGTTGCGCTGTGCCGATGCCGCCAGCGGCAGGAGCATCATCAGAAGTATGACATATAATTGTTTCATAGCTGCGTTGTATATTGTTTTTGCAGGGGGATTGTCGTGTCGTCCCCGCAGGTTATTTCTTGTGTACGGTCTGTGCCACTTCGTGGTGGTGGGGCTTCTCCTTGGAGGTCTTCGTCACATCTATCGCGGCGTATTCAGGCTCGAGCTCCAGGCCGAGGTCTTCGCTCAGCTCGTCGAATGACTCGTACTGCTGCGACACGGAGTCTTCCAGCTCGAAGTCGCTCATGGCATATTCCGGGACTATCTCCTCAAAGCTCTCCGGTGACTCGTTGAGGGCTGCCACAACTTCCGTAGGGGGATTGTCGAGCGAGATGTCGTTGTGAGACATCAGGTGGAACATCTTCATCATGCACCAGATGCCGGCAAACATCGCCGCGAGGTACACGTAAGGCTTTATGCGTTGCCACGTGGTCATCTCGACCTTAGGCGGCTCTTGCCGCTTCGGCAGCTTGGACGGCATCGACGCATAGAACTGCTCAAAGTACCCTTCCGGCACTTTGAAGCCCGTCTTGCGGCCTCCTGTGATTTGTTCGATATGTTCTTCCGGCGTCATTTCATCTATAGGGTTGTAAGTCAAGATTGTACAGCGTCAATTGCGCCAGTCTGCCATACTCTTGCCGACGGCGGCAGCCGCAAAAATCCGACTTTTGTGTCAATAAATCTACTCTTGTGACCAATACGGCACCTGTTGGTTTAAGTGCCGCCAGAAATATTTTTGCAGCCGTGCATAGCTGTTGCAGCGGCTTTGGGCAGGGTGAGCATTTTTTATGCGGCGGCCGAAAACAAAAGCCCCAGCCGTGGTGTTATGCAATAAACAAATCGTTTCATGATGTTAGATTAGTTCGAAACAGTATTATGTATTGCGGTGTGGCAGGTTGTGAAATCAGCTGCACCTTTGTTTTTGCTTCTCGGAGTAGAGTACTCCGAGAACTCTGAGTTCTCAGAGGTTCGACTATACAAAAGAGCGAGGGTGTGCCCGATGTCAGGCACACCCTCTCGTGTTTTGTGAGTATGTATGTTGGTTCGTGATTACTTCACGATGACCTTGCGAGTGCTGTTGCCGTCGGTCACGATGTAGATGCCGGCTGCGGGCAGCTCGATGTTGCCGTTGCTCATGTTAGCTACTGTGACACCGGCAGGAGTGATGACGCGGACAGGTGCATCTGCCTCAACGCTGAGTGTGCGGCCGTCTATAGCGATGTTCATGCCGCCATCGCCGTTGATTTCATCAACACCGCTTTCCGGCAGTTCGCAGATTGCGTCAAAGCTGACAGTGCCGTCTGTGTTGAGCGAGATGTTGTCGAGCTCGACTTTCATGCTGCGGCCCAGGCGTGTGGTGAACGCCGGCGTGGTGCTGCGTGTGAACGCTGTCACGTTGGCTGTGCCGGGGAAGCAGTCGCCTGCTACAGAGTATTCGCTTTTGACGTTGTCAGCCTCGATGAGGTCTACACGCTGGCGGGCTGCTGTGTTGTTGACGGTGTTCCTCTCCCATGCATTCTGGTCGTAGTCTATGCGCCATACCAGCATGCCCGAGTTGGGCAGGTATGAGTCGAAGCCTTCCTGCTTGCGCACTTCGATGAGGATGAACTCCTTGTTTGAGGTGCTCTGCACGAGGTATCCGCTGTTGGTGGTTATCGGCTCAAGGGTTTTCGGGAATGTGCCTGTACCCTCGAACTTGGCAGGTTCCATCCAGCCGAGTGCATAACGCTCGAATATTGAGTAGTTCGGCGGTGTGCAGCCGTTGTTGTTGTAGGGACCGTAGTCGAGCACTGACCATGCACCCGGTGTGAAGGCGTTGTTGTAGACGGTAGAGTATAGGTCCGGCAGTCCCATGACGTGGCTGAACTCATGCACGAATGTGCCGATGCCGTCAGGCTTCTGTGTGGTGTTGTCTATCTCGTTGGAGCAAGCGTAACGATCCAGCAGCACGTTGTCGAAATAGTACTTTGCGCCGGTGTTGGTCACGTTCCACGAGTGGGGCCATACGGTGCTGTTGCCGCCGCCGTCAGCCTCGCCCTTGCCGGCATAGAATACGTACACGTTGTCGATGTATCCGTCGCCGTCAGCGTCATACTGCGAGAAGTCAACGGTAGCGTCGAGCTGCTGGCAAGCCTCGATGACCATCTCCTCGGGGTGGTTGTCGTTGCCGTAGTAGTCATTGCCGCCGTAGTACGAGCGGTTGTTCTTCAGCTTCACAGGGCCGTACACGCCAAAGTCGGGCTGGAACTTGTTGTTCGAGTTCTGGCAGAAATAGTCGCGTGCGCTGGCGTTGTTGCCGTTCTGGCTGAAGCCGTTCTCGTTGAGCATACGGTAGAAGTAGTCCTGCGGGTCGCTCATCGAGAATGATACGTCTTGGTATTCCACCAGGATGACGAGGGCTTTCTGCACGCCCTCCGAGGGGAAGTCGCTGAAGAGCAGGTTGATGCCCTGCGAGTTTATCTTGCCCTGGCGGTTTGACTTGGCGCGGCGTGCGTTCATGGCGGCGTTGCGCTGCTCGCGGCGGTCAACGTCGATAGCCTCAACCTGTGCCGTCATGGCCTCCTTGTCGAGGTTGCGGAGGAAAGTCTTGTCTGCGTCTGTGCGCTTGTCGGCAGCCACGGCGCGGCGTGAGGAAGCGACGATTTCGCCGTTGGCGTCAACAGTCGCGTAGGTCATGAAGCCTGAAGCATCCTCCATGAGCAGATAGCCGTCCTCGGAGAATGTGCGGTGGGCGTGTTCGTCGCCCATCAGGCGCACGGGGAGCACGGTGCCGTCAGGCTGTTCCTGCATGACGATGCCGTGTTTCGCGGGCTTGGCGTTTGCAGGGAGTGTGGCCAACACGGCTGCTCCGAACAATGCTGCAATTCCAAATCCCTTCAGCATGGAATACTGACGAGTTGTCTTCGTTTTGTTCATCTTGATTCGAGTATATCTGTTATTGTTTTTGTCCTTTTATGGCAGCCCATGTCCCCGATTGAAAAGAGTCAGGCAAAAGCGTCGGGGATGCAGCGTGCCGCTGTGCTTTTTGAAAAACGGCGCAATTTACGAATAAATCTCCGTGTGAGGAAAATTTGCCGCTGCTGATTTAGTTAAAAATGATAAAGCAAGGCAATATGCAAGCACGATTGCTTTTATATGGCTTGCCGCAGTGGTGTTTGCTTGCAGAATGTTTGCCGTGAAGTTTGTCCTCCTTTTGATTTGTCTGTTTGCAGAATTATCGCTAATTTTGTGTCTGTAATGGGAAACACGGCCAGCGACATATACTACCACGGTCCTGTGGTGGCTCTCGACCTCGACGACACGCTCTACAGCGAGCGTGAGTATGCTGTGGCTGCATACCGCGCAGTGGCTGCCATGCCCGACATTGCCTCTCCCGCTCTTTCTCCAAAGGTCGTCCGGGTGATGGCCGCCGCGCTTGACCGCCGCGAGAATCCCTTTGACGCTCTCGAAGAGATGCTCGCCCGCGACTGCATAGCAACGCTCGCCGACACTGCGCAGCGCGTGCAGGTATACCGCAGTTGCCGCCCTCGTCGCCTTACACTGTATCCTGATGCCCGCAATCTTCTCGATGCATTACGAGGCAAGGGCGTGCGTTGCGCCATAGTGACTGACGGCAGGAGCGCGACACAACGCGGCAAGATACGCGCACTCGGCATCGAAGACCGCTTCCACCCCGGCGACATCCTCATTTCAGGCGAGACCGGCCATGACAAGACCGAGCCGGACAATTTCACTGCCTTGGTACACCATTACCCCGAGGCATCGCGCTTTATATATATAGGTGACAACCCCGCAAAGGATTTCGACATGCCGGCAATGCTCGGCTGGGACACGTACTGTCTGCGCAGCCGCCCTGGCAACATCCACCCGCAAGCGGAATGTGCCAATGCCTTAATGGTGGAAAGCCTGACCGATATACTCGATTGCATCTGAACAAACACACCCCAAGATACACACACAATGAAAACAGCTCTCATCACAGGCATCACCGGACAGGACGGCTCGTTCCTCGCGGAATTGCTCCTTGACAAGGGGTATGAGGTACACGGCATAATACGCCGCAGCTCCTCATTCAACACCAGCCGCATCGAGCACCTCTACCTCGACGAGTGGGTGCGCGACATGCACCGCAAACGCCTCGTCAACCTCCACTACGGCGACATGACAGACTCCGCATCCCTCATACGCATCATAGCGGAGACCAAGCCCGATGAGATATACAACCTCGCCGCGCAGAGCCATGTCAAGGTCTCGTTTGACGTGCCGGAATACACCGCAGATGCAGATGCCGTAGGTACGCTGCGCCTCCTCGAGGCAGTACGGATACTCGGCCGCGAGAAAGACACACGCATCTACCAGGCCAGCACGAGCGAACTGTTCGGCAAGGTCGTCGAAGTGCCCCAGAGCGAAACAACGCCATTCTACCCGCGCAGCCCGTACGGCTGTGCCAAGCTCTATGCCTACTGGATTACCAAGAACTACCGCGAGGGCTACGGCATGTTCACCGCCAACGGAATACTCTTCAACCACGAGAGCGAGCGTCGCGGCGAGACATTCGTGACACGCAAGATTACACTCGCAGCAGCCCGCATCAAAGCCGGCCTGCAAGACAAACTGTACCTCGGCAACCTCAACGCCAAGCGTGACTGGGGATATGCCCGCGACTATGTGGAATGCATGTGGCTCATACTCCAGCAGCCCAACCCCGATGACTATGTCATCGCTACCGGCGAATACCACTCTGTGCGCGAGTTCACCACCCTCGCATTCAAATATGCCGGCATCGACCTGCGCTGGCAAGGCGAGGGCGTTGACGAGAAAGGCATTGACACTGCTACCGGCAAGACGCTTGTCGAGGTTGACCCGAAATTCTTCCGCCCCGCAGAGGTCGATGAACTGCTCGGCAATCCCGAGAAAGCCCGCACCCGGCTCGGCTGGAATCCCCGCTCCACCTCGTTCGAGGAGCTTGTACGTATAATGGTTGATTCAGACACACGCCTGGTGGCGGAAAAATAATTCGCAATATGGAAAAAGACTCCAGAATATATGTGGCAGGGCATCGCGGCCTCGTAGGCTCAGCCATAACACGCGCCCTGAAAGAGAAGGGGTATACCAATGTATTTGGCCGCACTCACAATGAACTTGACCTGCTCGACGGACGCGCTGTGCACCGTTTCTTCCTGCGTGAGCAGCCCGAATACGTCGTGCTGGCGGCAGCGCACGTGGGCGGGATTATGGCCAACTCCAAGTACCGCGCCGACTTCATCTGGCAAAACCTCCAGATACAGCAGAATGTCATCCGCGCAAGCTTTATGCACCGCGTCAAGAAACTTCTCTTCCTCGGCAGCACCTGCATCTACCCCCGCAACGCGCCGCAGCCCATTCCCGAGGACGCTCTGCTCACCTCGCCCCTCGAATACACCAACGAGCCGTATGCCATCGCCAAGATTGCAGGCCTGAAAATGTGCGAGAGCTACAACCTGCAGTACGGCACAAACTACATCGCCGTCATGCCCACAAACCTCTACGGGCCAGGCGACAACTTCAATCCCGAGACCGCCCATGTCCTGCCGGCGATGATACGCAAGATGACACTTGCCAAGATGCTTCAGGATGGAGACGTAAAAGGCATACGCCGAGACTTGGCTCACCATCCTATCGAGGGACTGACCAGCCGGTCTGACATGAAGTACATCGTCGACAAGTTCGAGGAATACGGCATCGGCACTAATCGCCTCACCCTTTGGGGCACCGGCACGCCGCTCCGCGAGTTCCTCTGGAGCCAGGACATGGCAGACGCTTGTGTGTACATGCTCGAAAACGTGGATTTCGCAGACCTGCGCGGCAACGGGCCTGAAGTGCGCAACTGCCACATCAACATTGGCTCCGGGCGCGAATACACCATCGCCCAGGTGGCTGCCATGGTGCGCGATGCTGTAGACTACAGAGGTGAAATCTGCTGGGACAAAACAAAGCCCGACGGCACGCCGCGCAAGCTCTGCGACGTGACCAAGGCGCACAGCCTCGGCTGGAGACACAAAGTCGAGCTCGAAGAGGGCATACCCATGCTCGTGAAATGGTACAACGGTTGATTGATAACACACCCTAAATCCGTTGACAAAAACGCATGTCCCCGAAAATTTGCCACACCAAGTGTAATTTTTCGGGGATTAATTTGCGAGTGTGATTGCAATATGTTATCTTTGCGCCGTGAATAATTTATAGCCATGCCTAACCCAGCAGACGTGAATACAAGAATCCTCATTATTTACACCGGAGGGACTATCGGAATGATAGAAAATCCGGACACACGCGCTTTGCAGCCGTTCGACTTCAACCACCTCATCGACAACGTCCCCAAAATCAAGATGCTGGACTTTGAAATCGACAATATACAGTTTGAGTACCCGCTCGACTCCTCGGCGATGAACCCCTCACACTGGTGCAAGATAGCGCGGCACATTGAGCATAACTACAACAACTATGACGGATTTGTCATACTTCACGGCACAGACACCATGGCTTACACCGCGTCCGCGCTGTCGTTCATGCTCGAAAACCTTGACAAGCCAGTCATCATCACCGGCTCACAGCTCCCCATAGGCGAAGTGCGTACCGACGGCGAGGAAAACCTTATCACCGCGCTTCAGGTGGCTGCTGCCAAGGACTGCAAAGGAAACCACGTGGTCCGCGAGGTTGCAATCCTGTTTGAAAACTACCTCTGGCGCGGAAACCGCAGCACGAAATACAGTGCGGACAACTTCAACGCCTTCAAGTCAAACAACTATCCCCAGCTCGCCAAAATAGGTCTCGGCATACAATATAACAAGGAGGCTCTGTGGCGCAAGGAAGTATGCGGCCCGCTGAAAGTCCACTACGAGATGGACACCAACGTATTCATACTCGACCTGTTCCCCGGCATCACGGAGACCACAGTGCGGCATCTGCTCGCCACTCCACATGTGAAGGGCATAGTGATGAAATCCTTCGGCGCGGGCAACGGCCCTACAGACAAATGGTTCACCGACGCGATACGAGACGCGGTCAACAGCGGCATTGTCATAGTCAACATCACGCAATGCTCCAACGGATGCGTGCACCCCATGCGCTACCTGACAGGATGGGAACTGTCGCGAGCTGGCGTAGTGTGCGGACACGACATGACCACAGAGGCCGCAATCACCAAGCTGATGTACCTCTTCGGCAAGGGCCTCTCCAACGACGAGGTGCGCCGTTACCTCGAGATGTCCCTTCGCGGCGAGATGTCCCTCCCCGAAGAATAACCCGACAAACATATTTCTCCACTATATCGAGGACAAGAGTTCACACGCTCTCTTGTCCTTCGTTTTTTTTGTCAGTGTGTATAATGTTGATAGACTGCTATTTGGCGGAGGTATAGCGGTGTTTTATAATTATTTAATGTTGCTATGCTCTGCGCTTTGGTGGAAACTAAGTATATTTGCAGCAAAGATTTTTGAAGAGGCTTGATATATTATCCGTGTGACAAATTGTCAATAAAATAATTTTTAATATAAAGCAATATGAATGTAGTGAAAATTTTATCAGCCGAAGACTTGGGCAAGTACCCAAATTCAGTAGTCCGGCTTACAAGCAAGGTAGTTCTGTCAAAATCGTATGCTGAACCGCCAACAATCACAGTCGCGGAAAATGTCACTCTCATTTTTGACGGTGGATGTATTTCCGGCAACTTCAAATTGGTTGGAAACAAGACCTCAATCCAAGCACCGATTACGCAGATTTTTGATGCTGTGACAGTCGCTGGTTCGTGGATTTGTGACAGGGCATATCCGCAGTGGTTTGATGCAAAGGTCGGAAAGCAACCGTGGTTTACAAGCATATTGGACGACGCAAACCAATTGGTTGAGCCGTATGACTGTTCTGTTGCAATTAATTCTGCGATTGCGATGAAGAAGATCGGCGAGGTATTTTTGCCCATGGGCTTTTATTATGTCTCTCACAAAATTGTTATGACGCACGGCATACAATTAATTGGTGAGGGTTGTGGTCGGTTTGAGGAAGATGCAGTCCCAAGTTATGACCTTGACAAATGGGGATATGCCACGCGAATAGTCCCGTTTGTCGAGCAAGTTGGAACTGACTGTTTCCCGGACGGTGCAATACTCGAACTGAATATTAAGAGAGGAGACACCCAGAGTTCTTTGTCAGGCAAGGAGACTTGGAGTCGGCATCACCCAGACCCGACATCCACTATAAACGGAATTATGTTCAGCAATGACTACTATCGCATGGTCAAAGGATATGACGCAAGGCTGACTTTAGCTGGCAAAGTTTGTTGTCTTGTTGCGGGTGGTTTCCTGTTTGAGAATGTCTACTGGAATGATTTCCGCTGTGCGATAAAGGTGACAGAAGACTATGCCGACATTAAGACGATCCGCCATTGTGTGTTCTCTACTGACCTTGACAGAGTTCAGGCAAATCAGAGCGGGCTTCTTCCCATACAGTTCAAGGGTAAATCATATATTATTGATCTTGGCTATTCTGGAGATGCTCTTGTTTTTGAGAACTGCGCTGTGCATACGCCTCCAAAGCGGGAGGGCGAGTCTGACGGTGCTTTGCGTTTGAACTCATGCAAAGGAGGTTCGATTTCAAACAATATTTTCAACAGAGACGTGCGTCTGCGCGGAGTGAAAAATCTGGTTTTTTCGGGCAATCATTTGGAGGTCGGTGCGCAATTGCACGTTGAGAATTGCGACATTGCAATAAACAACAACCATTTTGAAAGAGGGTGCCGTCCGTCTGTTGTCTTTGACGTTGAAGACTGGAGTCATGGAACAAGTGTGTCTGCTCCACAAAACGGTCAATTCTCGGTTGTGAGCATGTCTGGTAATACATTTATTGTATGGTATAAGGCTGTTGCCGAGAGTGATTTGTTGGGCCGTCCGGGGATTAAGGATATCTCCGACTATGACGTGGCTTTGTGCAATTTGGCAAAATCGCCGTATGAGATACATCTTTCGCAGAACTACCGGTATGTGTATATGACAGATGTTGACAGCCCCGACTTGTCAAATCATCCGACTGGCATTTCTATCGGACAGTATGAAACACTTTCCGGTGCGGTCTCTCCTGTAGATGAGTTCAACAAATACAGCCATTTCCTGTCTGCGGATGCAACGATACAGCCTTTGATTGGCATTGATAAGCGCAAGGTTTACTCGTCAATCCCCATTTTGTCCGCCAAAATTCAGTCGAATGAACACGTGTTGAATCTTGATGACAGCGCAGATGGCGTGCCGGCACTTGTAAATGGGTGGAAATATTCATATTACGGAGAGGTCATTATTGATCCTGTCCGCGACATTCGAGGTCCGAAGTTCGAGTTTTCTCATCGCACATACGACAGTCAGTATGGGAACATCATCGTTTTGACCAGACAGTCTGGCGGCACATCATGTATGCTGCGCATAACCAGAGTACGTGCTTCAGGGACAGAACAATATGTGGATGTGCCGTTGTGCGGATGTGTTGTTCTCTATGACAATTATTACTGTGTCAATGGGTACAAGTGGCAAGACAAGCCTGTTGTCGCAGATGCAGACCCTTCGCCGGCAACTATGGTCGAATTCAAGAACCGAAATGTGGTTTGCGAGAAATCGTCTGTCCCGGTTTCAAATACTGGCTGGGTCAAAGGAGACATAATCATCAACAATGGTGAAACTTCGTCCGCTTCTATGTGGTACTACACAGGCAGTAAGTGGATAGCAAGATAATTTGAAGTCAAAAACATGAGGTGTATGTGCCTTGTTTATTGGGCGTATACACCTCGCAATAAACATAGTTATGAAACAGCAGATAAATCAATCGGTTATGAGATTTGCGCTTGTGGCTTTGGCTGTCATTTCGGCGTTTGCAGCCTCTGCGCAGTACATCGACGAGGACATCCAGCGTATCGGCTCAAGCAAGAATGCCGTGCTCAAAGGGTTTCGACCCTGTGACTACAAAAGCCTGGATTGCAATTATGACGGTCAGCTGACAAACGAGTACACTATGACTTCCAAATGCGAGATTTATGATGAGACTCTCGATCCGCATTACGGAGGTTATGTGGAGTGTAGGGTTACAGAGATTGCAGAGGATGCCTTCAAAGGACAGGATTTGGTCAAGACAATAAAATTGTCAGACTATCTCACAGCAATTCCCGAAGATGTGTTCCGCGACTGCAAGAGCCTCGAGAGAGTATCTATTAACCCTGAAAACAAACGCATCAAGGCGGACTGGGAGAGCGTTTATGAGGTTACCGGCACGGGCAAGACTTTGATATGGGTCGGCTGCAAGGTCTCACAATTCACTATCCCTGAAGATGTCTCGCATATCAGCCGGTATGCTTTTCAAAACTGCATTGCATTGACTGATTTGACGATAGCTCCGACCAACCCCTATTTTGAGTTGCACGATGGCGTCATATATGAAAAAGGACTGGCTCAGGTGGTGGCATGTCTGCCTACTGTCTCGGAAGTGACAATATTGCCAGGCGTTGAATGTATACCTGACGGTTTCATGGAAAGTGCCGGTTATGCCAGCGTTACAAAGGTCGTGTTGCCGGAAGGCCTGTTGGAAATCGGAGAGCGGTCTTTCAGTGGGTGTTCGTCACTGTCGGAAATTACCATTCCTGCATCTGTGAAGACTATATCCAAATGTGCGTTCAGCAAAGCCGGTCTCGTGCGTATCTGTTTCAGCGGAGACCGCATGACCTCAATAGGGCAGGAGGCCTTCTCCGATATGCCGCGCTTGACAGACATCGGGCTCCCGAAGAATGTAGAGCAAATAGGGACGGGATTGTTCAAAGGGTGTCTGAAACTGACATCTGCTAAATTGCCGGAGAACGTCACGGCACTCCCTGATGACACGTTCAACGGGTGCATCGGACTCCAGTCATACGTTGTGCCTGACAATATAATAAGTATAGGCAAAGGCGTGTTCTCCGATTCCGGCATTTCCGAAGTGTCGATGCACGATGCAGTGAAGTCTGTTGGTGAACGTGTGTTTGAGAATACTGCCAAATTGCAGAGCGTAAGGCTGTCTGCATCGTTGCAGCAGATACCGAAACGAATGTTTAGGGGCAGCGGAATAAGCGCCGTCAGTTTGCTGCAAGGTGTGACGGAGATCTGTGATTCCGCTTTTGTAGACTGCCAGAGGCTGCAAACCGTAGAGTTGCCCAATAGTCTTGAGCGCATATCCGATGCGTCCTTCCGCAGCTCTTCGCTTAAGAAGATACATATCCCGGCTTCGGTGCGGGAAATCGGCAAGTTCGCATTTGCCAATACGGTAGATGAGGTTACCGGGTGCGAAGGCCTGGTCACGATTGACGAGAATGCCTTTGACGGTTGTCAGTTCAAGTCATTTCCGTTTGGAGAACGTCTTGAGGCAATTCAGCGGAGTGCTTTCAATGGCTGCAGCCAGCTTGATGAGGCCAACCTCCCTGAGAACTGCAAGCTGTCGGGGTACGTTTTCGCAAATGCCAAATCGCTCAAGGCGTTTCGTGTGCCTTGGGTGAACAAGACGGTTTATGCCGGGCTGTTGCGTAATTCCGGTGTGGAAACTGTCATTATTCCCAGCAATTGCAAGAGAATATATGCCGAGGCATTCTATACGCCGACGCTGATGACTGTATATTGCAATGCCGTTGTTCCTGAAATGAAGTCTGATGACAAGGTATTCCATGACGACACTTATTGTCTCGGCTCTTTGCGTGTCCCTGTAGGGTGCAAAGACCAGTTTTCGAATACCTCATGGGGACTGTTCAGAAACATCGCTGAGGACGCTACCGTAGTTGAAGAGGTGAATAGCGGTGCTGATTTTCAGCTCTCTGTTATAGGCGGTGAACTGACGGTATCGGGAGCAAGCGGAAACGTGGAGGTTTATGCTGCAGACGGGCATCGCGTGTATGCTGGTTTGTCGGGCAATATAGGCAATTTGCCTGCGGGCATTTACATTGTCCGTTGCGGTTCAAGCGTTGCCAAAGTGCGAATTTGAAAATAACATTTGACTGATGAAAAAGATATTGGGATGCGCGGCTCTGGCCGCTGTGTCGCTGCTCGCTCCGCAGGGCGCGTCAGCGCAGATATATGAGATTACCAACCAGATACCGCAGCTGCTGCAGCCGGCTCTCTCCGGTTCTGCGAGCTACAAGGGCTTTGTAGAGGCTTCGTATGTGCAGGGCGTGGGCGACGACAAGATCAATTCCCTCGAGCTGACGACTACGCAGGGCTTCAACTACAGCAACTGGTTCTTCATGGGTGTCGGCGCTGGCGCGAATGTGGCTTTCAGCCGCCATTGGGACGGCAACTGTGGCGGGCCGGTGTCATACATGACCTCAACATACGCGATTGTGCCGCTGTACACTGATTTTCGCTTCAACGTCGGCAATACAGCTGCACCCTCGTTCTTCGTCGATCTGCGCCTCGGCTGTGCGTTCCTCGTTGGCAGCGACGAAATGGAACTTGCCAACGGTCTTGTCACCAACAAGGAGTATTTCTACTTCCGACCGACCATAGGTCTTCGCATACCAGCCAGCTCAAAGTCGCCGAAACAGGCGTTCAATATCGGGTTGAGCTACCAGCTGCTCACCGCTCGGATGCAGATGTCCTATTATGACCGCAGCAACGTTGTCCTCAACGGGTTGGGCGCGGGCGTGTCATTTGAGTGGTGACGGCAAGTCGTTGCCGTACAGCTGTCGCGTTACCGGGATAGTCAGCCGCTCGTTGCCGAGTATCACTCGTGGAAATACCTCCTCGGCTTCGCTCTTGAAACGGCTGTCGTCGCGGTAGCGTGACGAGTAGTGTCCTGTGACGAGCGTGCCGGCGTGCGCGTCGCGGGCAACCGTTGCCGCTTGTCGTGCCGTGGAGTGGTAACGCAGCCGCGCATCATGAGCGTTCTCTTCCAGGTATGTCGTCTCGTGGAAAAGCAGGGTCGCGCCCTCTATTTTCTCCGCGAGCGACGGCATATAGCGCGTGTCGGAGATGTGCGCATAGCTGAGCGCGTCGTCTGCGGGTTTGGTCAATGCCTCATTCGGTATCACGCGGCCGTCGTCTGTCACGAAATCCTCGCCAGCCTTTATGCCGTTGATTTTGGAAAACGGCACATGGTGGAAGTCTATCATCTCGCGTATGATGTGGCGTGGCTTCTCCTTTTCCTCAAATACATATCCCACCGTGGGAATGCGGTGGTCGAGCGGCACTGTGCGCACGCGCAGCCCCCGGTTCTCAAACGCGATTTCCTCACGTGTCGGGTCGAGGACGTTAAACCGTATGTCGAAGTTCTCGTCGCGGTTGAACACGGCGAATATCTGCGAGAGTATATGCTCCCCCTCGGCAGTGGTGTGTATGGTGATGCCGCCGGCTTTGCCGCACAGGGCAAGCGTCCCGGCAAGTCCCGGCAATCCGAACACATGGTCGCCGTGCAGGTGGGTCAGGAAAATGTGGCTGAGGCGTGTCATCTTCAGCTTCATGCGCTGGAACTGCAGCTGCGCCCCCTCACCGCAGTCAACCATGAACAACAAGCCGCGGTGTTCGACCACGGTGCATGACGGCTGGTGGCGCAAGCTGGGCTTGGCAGAGCCGCAGCCGAGTATGTTGACGTTGAACTCAGGCATGTCTCATTTGCGTGTCATCTGTGAATAGTCCTTGGCAAGCCCGCCTGTTGCAGTCTCCTTGTAGAGTGACGGCAGGTCGTGGCCGGTCTGTTTCATCACCGCGACGAGACGGTCAAACGACACGCGGTGGCTGCCGTCGGTGAATGTAGAGTAGATGTTGGCATCGAGGGCGCGGGCTGCAGCGTATGCGTTGCGCTCTATGCAGGGTATCTGCACCAGCCCGCATACCGGGTCGCACGTCATGCCCAGGTGATGCTCCAGCCCCATTTCTGCGGAGTACTCTATCTGCGCCGGGCTGCCGCCGAACAGCTGTGTCGCCGCTGCCGCACCCATGGCACACGCCACGCCTACTTCCCCCTGACAGCCGACATCTGCGCCTGAAATCGAAGCGCGGTGCTTCACCACGTTGCCGAACAGCCCGGCTGTCGCCAATGCCCGCAGTATGTGTATCTCCTTGAAATTGCGGCTTTTCCATATATGGTACAGCACGCCTGGCATCACACCCGATGAGCCGCATGTCGGCGCGGTGACGATTACGCCGCCCGAAGCATTCTCCTCACTCACAGCCAGCGCGTATGCAAACGTGAGCCCTCGCGACCGAAGGTTGTCGCGAAACCCTTCCGCCTTGACGCGGTACGAGTTGGCCTTGCGCCGCAGGTTCAGCGGCCCTGGCAGACGCCCCTCGGCCTCCAGCCCGCGTTCCACTGCTGCCTGCATGGCCCTCCATATCTCGTGCAGATAGTCCCAGATGTCAGCACCCTCACACTGCTCGACATATTCCCAGTAGCTTAAGCCGTTATGCTCGCAATAACCCATAATGTCGACGATGCTGTCCATGTCGTAGATGTCAGGGGTATTGAGCATCGAGGGGTCGCCGTCGATTACGATCGCGCCGCCGCCGACGCTGTACACGGTCATCTCGCCGATGAGAGAGCCGTCTCCGCTGTATGCGACCATTTTCATGGCATTTGGGTGATACGGCAGGAACGTCTGCGGCTCCCACAGGATTTCCACGGCACGCCCATCGGCTGAAAGCACGTCAGTGACAGCCACATCAGTCATGTGTCCCTTGCCCGTCGCGGCGAGGCTGCCGTAGAGGGTTACGACTGTTCGGCGAGTCTCCGGGTATTTGTCCAGAAATGTTTCCGCAGCCTTGTGCGGCCCCATTGTGTGGCTTGACGACGGCCCTGTGCCGATGCGGTACAGCTCTTTGATAGATTTCATCGTGTGCAGACTTTGGTTATTTACGCGAAAATACAAAAAATATCCGAGCCTTGTCCACACCTTGTCCGCTCCCTATGATTAATTAACAAGTCCTCACGCCCCGTGTCCTCCGCCAGCACAGAAAGCCGGCACATTTCGATGCCGGCTTTCTGTGTTCAATATTTTGTGTATATGCTTGGTCAGAGGCGGACCTTGGCGGTGCGGTCGCCAGCGCGGACGATGTAGATGCCAGGCGCGAGGTTGTCTCGGCTTATTTCGCGCCCTTGCAGGTCGTAGTAGCGAGCGTTCTCGTCAGCGGTTATCTCTGTGATGCCCGATTCATCGGTTACAACAGTCACGGAAACGAGGTTTGAGCTCATGTATTCGCCGTATGCAACAAGCAGGTAGTAGTCTCCTGTCGGCAGTGTCGCTGGTGCATTGCAGTTGAACAGCAGCGTGTGCTCTACCCCGTCGGCCGGGAGATTGAGAGTGAGGCTGCCAACCTCGTATGGCCGGTAGCTCTTGTCCACGAGTTTCACTGTGGCAACGGAGGTGTCCGTTGCGTTGCCGCTGTTTTTGGCAGTTGCTGTCACTTCAAAATCTTGCCCCTGGACGATGGTCTCGCTGCTGACAACAGCGTCCTTAATCACTGTGTCTGGAGCCGGTGTTTCACCGGTGACGGTTACGGTCCAGGTGTAAAGCTCGTCTTTCCACCAGTTGAGGATGGCCATGGTGTACTCTCCCGGCTTGACATAATCGTTGACGTATCCGTTGTGCATCTGGACTGTCACGGTGTTGTCATTGTCGAGTATGGTAGTTGCCCAGTCGATGTCTGCCATGATGTAGTTGTCGCTGTCAAGCATCACGGCATAGTACTTGTCGAGTACAGTTTCGTTGCCTGTGCGTTTGAGGTCAATGCTCATTTCAAATGGCTGTCCGGGGCGCAATTCTGTTTTCATCACCGGATTGGAGAATGTAGTGCATTTAGAGCCGTCCTTGTAGATGCTGTTGCCCGCAACGTGTACCCTGGTGCTCTGGTCAACGCCGTTGATTGTCCTCATCGGTTTCCAGTTGTCTGTCCCCGTAATGTTGTATGCCGGTGCCATAGTGTAGCTGCCGCTCGGGGTCGTTTCAGGCATATTGAGCTGAATATAGTATAAACCGCTGCCGAACGGCACTTCCTGTCCTTCACGAGCTGCTATCGGCGTTTTGTTGCCGTCTATGTCGGTCAGCAATACGCCTATGTCGAATGTGGCAGTGTTGAGGGAATGGTTTACGAAATAGCCGTCGGTCTCGCCCAGAGTTGATGTGACAAGTATATATGTCCCCTCCATTTCGTACTCTAAGTCCCCGGCTGCTACCATCCACGCTTCGGGCAGGGTAGAGCCTTCTCTCGGCGGGCATATATTGGTTACTGCTGTCTGCCCGATGTTGAACCCGTTGAAGTTTCCGCCTATGCCCTGGACTTCAGGAGTGAGGGCCGACAGGGCGAAATACCCGTCACTGGTGCCGCCCCATCCCCAGTTGAAATGGTAGTAGCCGTCGGTGCGGTATCCGTCGCAAACGAACTCATGCCCGCCGCCGTTGCCGCTGCCGGCATACAGGACCGGGCAGCCGTTTTGCAGGCTTGCGTAGATGATGCTGTCCCATTCCTCATCTGAGCAGTACTCTCGCAGCATCCGGTCTATGGATTTGTCATATTTGAAATTGTCCCGCAATGCGTAGGGGGGGAATCTGTCATTCGCGCCGGAACCCGAGGTGCTGTATTCCGTTTTCACGGAATATCCGCAAGCCTTCATCAGCGTAGCCACTGCATTGCGCTGTTCTGTCGTGCCGAGGTTGTCTTTGGGGTAGTTGTTTAGCATATTGGCCCAGTCGAAGGTGGTCTGGTCCAGGTCCATTGATATTGTGCCTCCATTGTATAGGGTTGAGACGGTGCCGGTGCCCTTTTCCGGGTAGTTGTGGTATTTCATCACCTGCGCCATCGCGGTTGCCACGCACCCTGTGACTACGCCGTCAGGCAGCAGGTCGTTGAATGGCGCGGCTTGGTTCCATGTGGTCTGTAGCATCGGCTCGATTGCGCTGCGTCCTTCTGCCTCGCGTCGCGGCGAATCTGTGAATGTGATTTCATCACGGTGCTGCTCGGCGTATGCTATCTGTTTGCCGTACTGTTCGAGCCACCAGGTCATCTGCGGCGGCAGCTGCGTGTCGGCTGTTACAGGCGTGTCGAGATATGCCAGCACGGGTAGTGACAGGTCGTCCGCGCCGAGTATCATTGCAGAGTTGTCGGTTGAATAGATATAATACGTCGTGAGAGTATCGTATTTCCCGGTCATGGTAAGTGCCGGGAAGGCATTGCTGAACGCCCGCATTTTCGTGGACGCGTCTGTTGTTGCACGCGCCATTGCCTCTTCGGGCGTGAGAGTGCGGGCTAACGCGGGTGTCGCTGCCAGCAGCATGGCTGTTCCGAGTAGGATTTTATTCATATAAATGTAGTTTTAATTCTGGTGCAAAGATAGATATTTTTGTGCAATTATTTATTCTCCTGAGATGATTTGTGCCATACTATGGATTTGGTGTTGCCGTTGTCGATTTCTGATGCGCAACATAAGGTTGTCACTGGTTGTCTTCGGGAAAGGGGGCAAGGCCGGGTGCGTTGATGATGCTTCGCACCTGTTCCGGCGAGGGCAAGGGCAGGTCGCGCAGCAAGGTGCCTGCCGAGGGTGAGCCTGTGTGTCCCTCTGCCGGTGCAGCCGCACGTATAGCCTTAGCGAATACGGATGCGAAATACGGAATGAAGTTGTCATCGCCGGCGCAGTCCATTGCGTCCATGAATTGCCCGATGGTGAATGAGCTGCCGTTTATCGCCGGCACGATGCCGCTTTCGCCACTGTCAGACTGGACGAAATATATGAGCCGGGCGGCTTGCAGCTGCTCTATGACGCGGCTGAGTATGCTCACCGGCAGGTTGTACAGGTTGGATATTTGTGCACGTGACAGTGGCGGCTCACCCGCCTCGAAACGCTGGATGACAATGGCTGTCATCACGAGGGCTACGCGGTTCATGTAGCGGTGCGACACCGATGACACATCGCCCGGGTAGTTGTAGCGGAAAATGTTCTGCATAGAGTGGGCAAGCACGCAGCCGCTCAGGAGTATCAGCCATGACAGGTGAAGCCATATCAGCATCAGCGGCAGCAGAGCAAACGAGCCGTAGATGGCGTTGTATTTCGATACGTATATCTGGCCGTTGACGAACAGGGCAAGCACCACCTCCACGCCGATAGTGGCAAGTGTGCCGGCTATTGCAGCACAGCGGAAATCGACCTTGGTGTTGGGTATCAGGTAGTAGGCCAGCGTGACGGCGGCCCAGGTCAGTATGAACGGCGAGATGCCGAGTATGGTGTCAACGACTGGCGACAGCACAGCCAGCGGCGTGTCGCCTTGCACCATTGTCGTCATGAATATGGATATGCCGGTGGAGCATACAGCCAGCACCGGCACGAGCAGGCAGATGGCGATGTAGTCCGTGACTTTCTGGTACATCGAGCGGCCTCGCTTTATCTCCCAGATGCTGTTGAACACTTTCTCGACGTTTGACAGCACAGAGATGACCGTCCACAGCAGCATCACCAGCCCGATGCCCACGAATATCCCTTGCGAAGCCTGGCTTAGGTACGAGTCGATGTATGTCATCCCCTCGTCCAGCATCTCTTGTTGTTCCGGGAACCTGGCATGAAGCTCGTCTTGCAGGAAATTCTGGAAGCCGAACCCTCGAGCAATGGCAAAAAACAAGGCGAGAGCCGGCACTATTGCCAGTATCGTGGAGTAGGTGAGTGCCATGGACTTGGCACGCAGGTCGCGGCTCAGGAATGCTGAAATCGAAAGGTTGAGAGTCTTGAATATCTTTACTTTAAGCGTATTTCGAGGCTCTTTCCACACGCCGTGCAGAAAGTATTCGCGCAGTCTGTATATTTTGTCTTTCAGCTTCATGAGGAAGTCGCCTGATATTCTGTTGACATGTCAACAACGTCAGCCGCCCGGTGGTTGTGAAGTGCAGTGAGCCGCCGCGTATTGAGGAGAGAGAAAGGGCAGAGGCACTGTAAGCCGGGTTATGTGCCGCCGCCCCGAAAGGCTGCGGCGCCTGTCATTTATCTGAGCCGGCAGTCGCCCGCCGGCATTAGCAGCCTACCCCCCGGCAACGGGCGAGCCACCCTTGACTGCCGGTATATTTGGCCTTGCAACACGCAGTGACGTACTGACGCCCGGTGTCGCCACACGGGCCGGTGGGCTCTTACCCCGCCTTTTCACCCTTGCTCCCGATGCACGCGGCATCACGGGGCGGTTGTTTTCTGTTACGCCTGGCCTGCCATCACTGACAGCTCCCCTTTCGGAAGTGCGTTGCTCTGTGTTGCCCGGACTTTCCTCTCACACGCTCGCGGCGCGGAGCGACAAGCCGTGCTTCTGCCCTGTCTATGTCAATGTCCTTGACCTGAAGCCACGCTGCGGTGTTCCAGGTAATGTATCATCAGTTGCACTGTCTCGGCGGTCGTCATCGACGAGGAGTCGATGCACAGGTGGTAGTTGTCGGCATAGCCCCACCTCCTGCCGGTGAAGTAGTTGTAATACTGCTCACGCATCGAGTCGCGGCGGCGTGCAAGTTCCACGGCGGCATCGGTGTTGTCGCACTCGCCGCGCTGCACTATCTTTTCCGCACGGTATGCGACGGGGGCATGCAGGAAAATGCTTGCCATGCTCGCCATGTCTCGCAGCACGTAGTCCGCAGTCCGTCCCACTATCACGCACGGTCCGGCGTGGGCAACATCTGCGATGACTGCGCTCTGTGCCCGGTACAGCCCCTCGCGGCTCATTGCCGAAACGGAATACTGCCCGTCTGCCGGCGATGACCACAGCCCCATGACCACTCCCTTCAATCCGGGTCTGCACTCGTCGGTGCGGCTGAAAATATCCTCGTCAAACCCGCTTCGGCGAGCCGCAGAGCGCAGCAGCTCCTTGTCGTAATACGGCACGCCGAGCCTTTCGGCAAGGGCTTTGCCGATTTCGCGGCCGCCGCAACCGAACTGCCGCCCGAGTACTATCACCTGGTCTTCTGCTCGCATATTCAGTGCTGTATTGTCCGTTTCACCCCACAAAATTAGTCTAAATCCGAGAATTGACGAAATTATAAGGTGTTTTATTTGCTAATGACCGAAATGGAAGGACGGAAATTGT
>CAKUKR010000024.1 GCA_934663645.1 uncultured Muribaculaceae bacterium
GCATTTCTTCCCATGAACACTCTCGAGGACTCTCACCTTCCACAAGACGTATCTTCACTTCGTCATTCTCAATGTAAATGTGTTCGTCTATGTTGAGATACTCAACCATGTACTTCTTATCCTTCTTCATACTTTATAAATATGTTGTCAATTATACTTTTGTCTATGATTTACGCTGCCCTGTATGTCTGATGCATGAATGCAGACCGGTACGTCACGCTTGCATTCCCTCTATGGCTGCTGTTTTCTTATATAGCCATCAGTCTTTCATTGAACTCCAAGATTGGCCGCATCAGTTCCTCCACGCTTTCTTTCACAAAGGTGGCCGCCATCATCTTCAAGATAGTGATGGAATCATCATCATAGTCATATAGACAAGCAAATGACCATCCAAATCCACTTTTGTCCTTGTAATTGAAACGCCTCAAATTCTTGTTCTTAGGCTTTCCGTTTGCATCAAAGGCTTGAAGCAAGTCTTTGCTCATGCATATCCCGGGCGTGACAACTGAAGTACCTAACGCTTCGAGTGCAGCAGTGAGATTGTCAACTTTTTGACGGGCTCTATTTCTTGTAATTGGGTAATACATCAAGGCATTTGCATACTCTTCAATTGTTCTTCTTACATCAATCGAGATAATCACGTCCATATTTTTTCAAAATTATTTCATCTATTTTATCATATAGTTCTTGGCGGAATTCTTCCAATGTCATTGTTCCGTTAGGACAATAATACTGCCGCCATTCGCTTGCAGTCCATTCACTCATCTCTTTGTCTCTCTGCTCTTCAGTCAGTGACTGAAGATAGCTTTCACTTAAATTATGCTTCATATTCAAGTTATTTATTTATTCACCGCAAAATTACGCAGATTATATCACATATAGAAATACTGTGAGTTAAATAACATTAAACATAAAGTAGCCATACGCATTTCTCTGCCTGCACTGCACATTTCAATTGAACAGACACTTAAAAGACCAATCGGGAAAGATGCGGATAATCAATTAACCAATAACGAAAAATAGGGAGACGGCCGACCATAGCCATCTCCCTGAGCAAACCTATGCTCCGGATATTTCATATCCTCTTTTTACTCATCCACAGTCTTTGCATCAATCAGGGTTCACGATTTGCCAGTGTAGGTGTTGTCGCGCAGCTTGGCGTAAGCACGCAGGTAGCGGCGCAGCGATGATACCATCTCGCGTGTTTCCTGAAGCATGTTGAGGTAGACGTAGAGCACAGTCATGTCGGCAGGGTCGCCGTCATGCAGGCGCGCGTAGAGACGGTGGTATATGTCTGAAATTGCATCCTTGGCATCGTCGCATGAGCGGCGCAAGGCGGTGACATTGTCCGTGTTGTCATCATTCATCATGTCCTGTACCGACAGCATCAGGTCAGACACCCGAGTCATAGTGACTTCATATTCCTCCATGTATTCCTCCGGCAGCGGCAGGAAGTTGTTCTCCACGTGCTCCTTGCACATCTCGTTGATGCGGCGCAAGCTGTAGAGTATGCTCATGCAGCTGTTGTTGCCGAGGTGAAACCATGCGCTTTTTTCCAATGCCGTCTGGCGGCTCACTTGCCGCAGGCACATAGTTTCCTTGCGGCGGTCGGCTTTCAGCAGCTGCTTCTCCTTCTGCAGCGAGCTGTCGGTCTTGTCAAGAGCGCGGACATCCTCGTCCACAAAAGCGCGTGTCATCTTGCGGTAGCTGTCAGCGGCGTATTCCATGAACTTCTTCTGGCGCTCTGTGATGTATACCAGCAGGAGCGGCCATGTGCGGCTCTTGTCCTCGCCGGTGATAATGCTGCGGAAAAGGGTGTCGCCGGTGTCTTCCTCCTTCTTGGCGCGGAAACGGCGGTTGCTTCTGATGAGCAGGAAGATCGTGAACGCAGCGAGCGCGAAAATCATCCAGTGGCCGCCCCAGTGCATCGCAAACACCACGATGCCGGCGCCGATGAACGCCACTCCGGCGGTCAAGAACCAGCCGCCTATGACGGAGATCACGCCCGTTATGCGGAACACTGCGCTCTCGCGTCCCCAGGCGCGGTCGGCAAGCGATGTGCCCATAGCCACCATGAAGGTGACGAATGTAGTGGAAAGAGGCAGCTTCAGCGACGTGCCGCCGGCTATGAGTATGCCGGCAAGCACCAGGTTGACCGATGCTCGTATCAGGTCAAACGATGCACCCGGCTCAATCTCCGCGTCCTCCATGTTGAACCGCTCGTTGAACCAGCGGCGCACACGCGGCGGGGTGACGCTCTTCACCCAGTTGTAGCACGACAACGACCAGCGCACGAGACGCCGGGCTATGCGCGAAGACCCGAACATCTCGTCGCCGCCGTTCTGGCTGCCGAGGCCTATCTCGGTCTTGGTGACATTGTGCGCCTTGCGCGAAGTGGCGAGAGAAACAACCATTACCAATCCGGCGCATACGAGAAATATCACAGGCGTGTTGGCCGGGCCGTTCAGCGAACCCATCATAAACCCATGAGCGTTGCCTCCTCCGTTGGCGACAAAATCCTGAAAAGCCGAAAGACCCGACAACGGAACGCCTATGAAGTTCACCAAGTCATTGCCGGCAAATGCCATCGCAAGCGAGAATGTGCCCATAAGCACCACCACTTTCAGCACGTTCACCTTCAAGAAATACAGCATCTGCATCAGGAGGGTGAAGCCGACAAAGCAGCACACCATAATAACCAATGTGTTGGCCTTAATCCAATCTTTTACCTCCGGGGTCATGAACGTCAAGTCCTTCGCCCCTTTTATTAGCATGAAATACACTATTGCGGTAGCGCATATACCGCCGAATATGCCGATTTTCCACTTGATGTTGCGGCTGTAGCGGAACGAGAATATGGTGCGCGAGATGAACTGCACCACCGTACCGAACACGAAGGCTATCGCCACCGACAGGAATATGCCGAGTATGACAGACAATGCCTTCTCCGTATTGAGGTAGTCATTGAAGCCCAGCGCGTCAACGCCCGAAGCCATCTTGATGAGCGATACCACGAATGTAGCTCCCAGCAGCTCAAACACCATCGACACGGTGGTCGATGTAGGCATGCCGAGAGTGTTGAAAATGTCAAGCAATATTATGTCGGTCACCATGACCGCCATGAAGATGCATATCAGGTCATAGAACGAAAAGTTCTCCGGGCGGAAAATGCCGTGACGGGCTATGTCCATCATGCCGTTGCTCATCGCCGCGCCTATGAACACGCCTATCGAGGCTATCACCAATATGCGTTTGAAAGATGCCGCCTTAGAACCGATGGCGGAGTTGAGAAAGTTGACCGCGTCATTGCTTACGCCCACTGACAGGTCAAACACCGCCAGGAGGAATAGGAAGACAATGACGCACAGAAACAAAATATCCATATACTCGTCTTGCTAAATTACGGTGCAAAGTAAGCACCGTAGTGTTTCAAAAATGTTTCATACACCTTAATTCTACGTTACAGGGCGTGCAAATCGCGTTCTTCGCATTGTACACAACCTGTCAATAACCTGACCATAACCGCTTTTATTCAGCAGACAACCCTGTACAAAACACCTGTATAACATATAAGGCGACAATTTGCACAAACCGGTAATTTGACAAAGCAGCGTGCCATCGTGACCGCAAAGTTTTGCGGCTTCATTTTCATGACATTCTTTCTACACCGCCTGGCACGGTTGCCGACACTTTTTTTACAGCTGTCTGCACCGCTTTCGCCACTTATTTATTAACTTTGCACTTATCTACAGCGTGTAGAGAATGTCCGCATCTCGCTGATTTTCACTCACACCTCCTGTAGACAGCGTGTCAACAACAGGCAGCCGGCAACCAATAAGTGACATATCCAAATTTCTGAGGAAATAATTATTGTACTTATTGACAGCCTTTGTTGATGTTGTTGATATGGTATTCATATTATTACAATGTCTAATCATCTAAATAACGATATAACAACAATGGAGACCTCAACGCCGGGCATGACCGCCGACCAGCTGCGCAGCGAAATCCTTCGCCTCAAGCAGGAGAAGAACGCCGTCATCATGGCCCACTACTACCAGATACCGGAAATACAGGAGATAGCCGACCACATAGGCGACTCGCTCGCGCTGGCACGCATTGCCGCCGACACCGATGCCGACATCATAGTGCTGTGCGGCGTGCATTTCATGGGCGAGACTGCCAAAATACTTTGCCCTGACAAGAAGGTGCTGATACCCGACGCGGCTGCCGGCTGTTCGCTCGCCGACTCTTGCGACCCCAGGGAGTTCGAGGAGTTCATCAAGCAGCACCCTGGCTATACAGTCATCAGCTATGTCAATACTTCGGCAGCCGTCAAGGCTCTCACCGACATCGTGGTGACTTCCGGCAACGCCCGCAAGATAATAGAGGCGCTGCCCAAGGATGAGAAGATCATCTTCGGTCCGGACAAAAATCTCGGCGGATACATCAATTCTGTCACAGGGCGCGAGATGCTGCTGTGGAACGGCGCCTGTCATGTACATGACAGGTTCTCCATAGAGCGCATACTCGAAATGAAGAAGGAACACGCCGGGGCGAAGGTGCTTGTGCATCCGGAGTGCCGCCGTCCGTTGCAGCTCATCGCTGACAAGGTAGGCTCTACTGCCGCGCTGCTCGAGTTTGCCCGTACCGACGAGGCGCAGGAGTTCATCGTCGTCACCGAGAGCGGCATCCTCTTCGAGATGCAGCGCAAGTGTCCCGAGAAGACGTTCCTCCCCGCGCCGGCAGAGGATGCGGAGTGCCAGTGCAACGAGTGCGAGTACATGAAGATGAACACCCTCGAGAAGCTGTACCGCGCACTGCGTGACGAGCAGCCGGAAATCACGGTGGATCCTGAACTGGCGGAGAAGGCCGTGCGCCCGATACGCCGTATGCTCGAGATGAGCTGACACGCCGCGCTGTGGACAGGCAGAAGAAAAACATAATAGAGCTGACGCGCGTCAGTTGCGACGACTACCGCCGCATGGAGAAGCTGCCGCTTGCGGTAATGGCTGACAACGTGCGCTCGATGCTCAACGTGGGCTCGATGCTGCGCACCGCCGACGCTTTCCTCGTCAGCGAGATGATACTCGCCGGCATAACCGGCACGCCGCCGCACCCTGAGATAGCCAAGACCGCCCTCGGCGCGGAGAACAGCGTCAGGTGGCGGCATGTGCCTGATGCCGCCGCCGAATGTAGGCGACTGAAGGCTGGGGGGTGGAGGATATGCGCCCTCGAACAGGCGCACGATTCCGTGCCGCTCGATGAGTTCACCCCTGCGCCTGGCGAAAAGTACCTGCTTGTGGCTGGCAACGAGGTGGAGGGGGTGAGCCAGGCGATAGTGGACATGGCGGACGCTGTGCTGGAGATACCGCAATGCGGCGTGAAGCATTCGCTGAACGTGGCTGTGAGCGCCGGCATCGCCGTGTGGCATCTCTTCAGCCGTCTGCGCCTGGGCTGACGATAAAAAGTATGCCGTAAAACATTTGTGCAGTGGACGGAACTTTTGTAACTTTGCAAAATTCACCGGCAGGGACTGTTTTTGCCGTCCGCTGGCGGCTCGTAGAATAGAAAACTGAAATAAAAAATATATACAATCCATGGAAAACAAATGCTGCAAGGGCTACCGCACGGAATCTGACCTGATCGGAGAGCGCGAAGTGCCTGAATGTGCATTATACGGAGTTCAGACACTCCGTGGCATCGAGAATTTCGGAATAAGCAAATTCCACCTCAATGAATATCCTATGTTCATCAAGGGTCTTGCTATTACCAAAATGGCTGCTGCCCGCGCCAACCACGAGCTGGGTCTGCTCACCGACGAGCAGGCAAAGGCCATAGAACAGGCTTGCCAGGAAATCATCGACGGCAAGCACCACGAGCATTTCCCCATTGACATGATACAGGGCGGCGCCGGCACTACCACCAACATGAACGCCAACGAGGTGATAGCCAACCGTGCCCTCGAAATCATGGGACACAAGCGCGGCGAATACAAGTTCTGCTCGCCCAACGACCATGTGAACTGCGCGCAGTCTACCAACGACGCTTACCCGACAGCCATCCACATCGGCATGTACTTTGACCACCTCCGTTTCGTGGAGCAGTACAAGAAGGTCATTGAGGCGTTCCGCAATAAGGGAGAGGAGTTTGCCCACATCGTCAAGATAGGCCGCACCCAGCTGGAGGACGCAGTCCCCATGACGCTTGGCCAGACATTCAGCGGTTTCGCCGCTATCCTCACTGACGAGATACGCCACCTCAACGAGGCTGCCGAGGACTTTCTGACCGTAAACATGGGTGCCACCGCTATCGGCACAGGCATCTGCGCGGAGCCGGGCTATGCCGAGAAGTGCGTTGCCCAGCTCGCCAAGATAACAGGCTGGGACATCAAGCTCGCAGAGAACCTTGTGGGCGCGACTTCCGACACTTCATGCCTCGTGGGCTACGCTTCAGCCCTGAAGCGTGTGGCTGTCAAGATGAACAAGATATGCAACGACCTGCGTCTGCTGGCCAGCGGCCCGCGCTGCGGCCTGGGCGAGTTCAACCTCCCCGCCATGCAGCCCGGTTCGTCTATCATGCCCGGCAAGGTGAACCCCGTCATCCCCGAGGTGATGAACCAGGTTTGCTACAAGGTCATCGGCAACGAGCTGTGCGTAACCATGGCCGGCGACGCCGCGCAGATGGAGCTAAACGCCATGGAGCCTGTAATGGCGCAGTGCGATTTTGAGTCAATCGACCTTATGATAAATGGCTTCCAGACCATGCTCGACAACTGCATCAGCGGCATCACTGCCAACGAGGAGCATTGCAAGGAGAGCGTGCGCAACAGCATCAGCATCGTCACCGCGCTCAACCCCGTAATCGGCTACAAGAACTCAACCAAGATAGCCAAGGAGGCCATGGCAACCGGCCGCAGCGTCTACGACCTGGTGCTCGAACACGGCATCCTCTCCAAGGAGGACCTCGACACTGTCCTCGCTCCCGAGAACATGATTAAGCCCGTCAAGCTCGACATCAAGCCTCTCAAACAGCTCTGATGCCAGCCTGCAAAGGCGTAAATGATATTGAAGCCACCTGCAACGCGGGTGGCTTCTTGTTGTAAATCAGCGAGTTGTATATATCATAGAAAATTAGTACCTTTGCAGACGAAAAATCCAAATCAATTTCACCAGAAACTTATGAAAAAACTCGTGATCTCTTCAGGTGCCGGCATCTCAGCAGAGAGCGGCATCAAGACATTCCGCGACAGCGACGGACTGTGGGAAAACTATGACGTGATGAAAGTGGCAAGCGCCGAAGGGTTCGCCAAAGACCCGGAGCTGATACACCGCTTCTACAACGAGCGTCGCCGCGCCCTCCACACTGCTCAGCCCAATGAGGCGCACAAGATACTTGCGCGTCTCGAAAGCCAGTATGACGTGCGCATCATCACGCAGAACGTTGATGACCTGCACGAGCGTGCCGGCTCCACCCACGTGCTTCACCTGCACGGCGAGCTGATGAAGATACGCTCTGTGTCAGACCCCAACTACATCATCCCCGTGACAGAGGAAACCATGGAGACGACCCCGCAGACACGTGGCCCTCGCGGCGACCTGATGCGTCCGCACATAGTCTTCTTCCATGAGGATGTGCCCAACATGGCTGCTGCTGCGCAGCTGGCCTCGGAGGCTGACATATTCGTGGTCGTAGGCACCTCGCTGGTGGTCTACCCCGCAGCCGGGCTCATCAACTTCGTGCGCCCTGGCGTGCCTATCTACTACATCGACCCGCGTCCGGCTGACGTGTCCGGCATACCGGGAGTGAACGTAATCGCCCTGCCCGCGACACAAGGCATGGCACGTTTGGCCGAAATACTGGCCGAATGACAGGCCGTCAGGGGTGGAAAGCGTGGAATATGTTATGTAACATATAAATGCAGCAACCACCCCAACGGAAAAAATGATTACTTTTGTGCAACCTAACAATCAAAGACTCTAAATATGGCAAAAGTAAAAGGAGCAATCACCGTGAATACGGAGAGATGCAAGGGATGCAACCTCTGCGTGGTGGCATGTCCCACCAAAACTCTCTCATTACAGCCCAACGAAGTCAATGACCGTGGCTACCATTATGCCTACATGGCCAACCCTGACAATTGTACTGGCTGCTGCTCATGCGCTTGGGTTTGCCCCGATGCTTGCATCGAGGTTTACCGCGTCAAGGTGGACTGACCTTGCGGTAACGCATCCAACACCCCAAACACTTTATTCTAACTCAATTACCAACAGACAAAAGAAAAAACATCGATATGGAAGAGGTAAGACTCATGAAAGGTAACGAGGCTATAGCCCACGCCGCCATCAGATATGGCTTCGACGGCTATTTCGGATACCCTATCACCCCTCAGTCGGAAGTGCTCGAAACTCTCGAAGAACTCATGCCCTGGGAGACAACCGGTATGGTAGTGCTCCAGGCAGAGTCTGAAGTAGCGGCCATCAACATGGTTTATGGCGGCGCATCAAGCGGCAAGGCTTGTATGACATCATCTTCATCACCCGGTGTCAGCCTCAAGCAGGAGGGTATCTCCTACATCGCGGCTGCATCGCTGCCCGCGCTCATCCTCAACGTAATGCGCGGCGGCCCGGGCCTCGGCACTATCCAGCCTTCGCAGGCAGACTACTTCCAGGCTACCAAGGGCGGCGGCCACGGTGACTACCACCTCATTGTCCTCGCCCCCTCTACCGTTCAGGAGATGGTTGACTTCGTAGGTCTCGGCATGGACCTCGCCTTCAAATATACCAACCCTGCAATGATTCTTGCCGACGGTATCGTAGGCCAGATGATGGAGAAGGTTGTCCTCCCCGAGCAGCGTCCTCGCCGCACAGAGGAGCAGATCCGCAAGGAATGCACCTGGGCGACAACAGGCCGCAAGGACTTGCGCAAGCGCAACGTGGTGACATCACTCGAACTCGAATCAGCTCGCATGGAGGTCATCAACCACGAGCTGCAGGCTCGCTACCGCGAAATAGAGAAGAACGAGACACGCTGGGAGGAAATCAACGTTGAAGGCGCAGACTATCTGATCGTCGCTTTCGGCACAATCGCCCGCATCTGCGCCAAGGCACAGGAGATGGCAGCCGAGCAGGGCATCAAGGTGGGCATCATCCGTCCTATCACACTGTGGCCGTTCCCGACAGAGGCTATCAACCGTGCAGCACAGGGCAAGAAAGGCATCCTCTGCGTAGAGCTCAACGCCGGCCAGATGATCGAAGACGTTCGCCTCGCCGTCCATGACGCTATCCCCGTAGAGCACTTCGGTCGCCTCGGCGGTATCATCCCCAGCCCCGATGAGGTACTCGACGCTCTCAATGAGAAAATCATCAAGAAGTAATTAATGCTCTAACCTATCGAAATCAATGGAAATACAAGATATTATCCGCCCCGAGAACAAGGTATATTCCAAGCCTGAGCTTCTCGAAGAGGTACACATGCACTACTGCCCGGGATGCAGCCACGGTGTCATCCACAAACTCGTTGCCGAGGTAGTGGCAGAAATGGGACTCACAGAAAAAACCATCGGCGTTTCTCCCGTAGGTTGCGCCGTATTCGCATACAACTACATCGATGTTGACTGGATCGAAGCAGCCCACGGCCGCGCACCCGCAGTGGCTACAGCTGTCAGCCGCCTCAACCCCGAGAACGTGGTCTTCACATACCAGGGCGACGGTGACATGTCGGCTATCGGTACAGCAGAGTCTATCCACGCTGCCAACCGTGGCGAGAACATCGTCATGATATTCGTCAACAATGCCATTTACGGCATGACTGGCGGCCAGATGGCGCCGACCACGCTGATTGGCCAGAAGACAGCCACATCTCCCTACGGCCGTCGCGTTGACCTCAACGGCTATCCTCTCGAAATCACCAACCTCATGGCTATCCTCGACGGTACTTGCCTCGTGACACGTCAGGCTGTGCACACTCCCGCAGCTGTGCGCAAGACCAAGGCCGCGCTGAAGAAGGCTTTCGAGAACGCGCTTGCCAAGAAAGGCACTTCCGTAGTTGAGGTAGTGGCTACCTGCAACTCGGGCTGGAAGATGAGTCCCGAAAAGGCAAATGAGTGGATGGTAGAGCACATGTTCGAGAAATATCCTCTCGGTGACCTCAAAAACGTTTAACCCCAAACACAGGAATCAACCAATGAAAGAAGAAATCATCATAGCCGGATTCGGCGGTCAAGGTGTCCTCTCTATGGGTAAAATCCTCGCCTATTCAGGACTTATGGACGACAAGGAGGTAACCTGGATGCCGTCTTACGGCCCCGAACAGCGCGGCGGTACCGCCAATGTGACTGTCATCCTCAGCGACGAGAGAATTTCATCTCCCGTACTCGACAAATATGACATCGTCATCGCTCTCAACCAGCAGAGCCTCGACAAGTTCGCACCCAAGGTGAAACCCGGCGGCATCCTCATCTTCGATACCAACGGCATCCACAACCGCCCCACCCGCGACGACATCAAGATCTACCCCATCGACGCTATGGAGGCTACCATGGAAATCGGCAACTCCAAGGCTTACAACATGGTGGTAATGGGCGCATTGCTTGAGGCCATGCCCTACAAGCTCCCCATGGAGAATGTCATCAAGGGTCTGAAGAAGTCTCTCCCCGAGCGTCACCACAAGCTGATACCTCTCAACGAGCAGGCTATCGAGAAGGGACGCGCATTGCTCAAATAACGACTCGATTCGTTTGAATTCTAGTATTCATACATTAGGAGAGGTTGCGCCGACCGGCGCGGCCTCTTCGTTTATTTGGTTAATTGTCATCGGAGTTCTCCCAACTAGGAGAACTCCGAATTTTCGGAGAGAATGCCCCGCTTTGCAGTGAGGGCGGTTTTTATTATTTTTGCATCACGATATGGATACAGCGGCACTGAACAAGACCATTCGAGACACAGCGGCACTTGATGCCACTATGCCAGACGCGCCGAGGCTGACTCTGCGCAAGGCTGACCGTCTGCACCACAGGACGCTCGTTAACGGTCTGTATGACGGCGGCAACTCGCTGTATTCCTACCCGCTGCGTATGCAGTGGCGTGCGCTCTCGCAGGAGGAGCTTGCGGCTTCGTTCAGAGGGGACGTTCCCAAGGGGATAGCACCGGTGCAGATGATGGTTACGATACCGAAGCGCAAGCAGCGTCATGCCGTTGACCGTGTGCTGATGCGCCGCCGTGTGCGCGAGGCATACCGGCTGTCGCGCCGTCAGCTGCTGGACTGCGTATGCTCTATGCCATACGCCACTGTGTCGCTCTCATTCGTCTACATCTCCGACAAGAAATGCGGTTATGCCAAGGTGCAGTCGGCTGTAGTCACGCTCCTGAACAAGCTGCGCAAGGCACTTGCGGAAAAGCAGGAGGCTATGCCATGAATGCTGCGCTGCGCCGCTGCCTGACGTTTCCCGCACGGCTGCTGCGGTGGCTTGTCATCGGGCTTATACAGTTCTATAGAGGCGCGATTTCGCCGCTGTTTCCTCCGTCATGCCGCTATACGCCGACGTGCAGCCAGTATGCCATAGAGGCGATACGCATACACGGCCTATTGCGTGGCGGCTGGCTTGCGTTGCGCCGCCTGTCGCGGTGTCATCCGTGGGGCGGCCACGGATATGACCCTGTTCCACCGAAAAAGTAAGTGCGTTTTTGTCAGCGATGCAGCCGGGCGGCGACTGCGCTGCGCTGTCCAGGCGTGAGGGCGAGAAGCCAAACCGAGGCGGCATATACGGGCAGCAGCGTGAGCACGGTGGCTATCAGGCGCAGCAGCGGCTGCATACTGCCGGTGCATTGCCATACAAGCGCGACAGCAGCGGCGCACACGGCAGTGACCATGACAGCGGGGATTATTGCCCGGCGCAGGTATTGCCCTTCGGGCAGTCCGCAGCGTATGCGCAGGTAGATGATGCGTGCGGCGAGTATGGCTACCTCAACCCCTACCTTGACCCAAGCGGCGGTGATGAACGGCAGTCCGCAAGCGTACAGCACCCATGTCAGCAGGAAATTGAGCGTGATGAGACTGCCGAGTATGAGCTGGTAGTTGCGTATGCGCCCGGTGGCGAACACGGCGGAGTCTATCGTCGGCGTGAAGCTGACCACAAGCACTTGCGCTATCGTCAGTATGCTGTACATGGCAGCGTCTGGCGGCAGCGTGTCGCCGAGCCACAGGTGCAGCAGCGTCTCGATGTTGAACATTGCCGGTATAGCCAGCAGCAGTATCAGCAGGTAGGTGAATTTGCCGATATTCAGCACCAGCGACCTCATTTCGGCGAGCCGTCCGGCGGCATAGTCCTTGACTATTCGCGGCGAGGAGGCCTTGCTGATGTTGGTGACGAGTATGAAGACGGCGGTATGCACCTGCACGGCGATGCCGTAAGCCGCATTGCCGGCTACGCCGAAATACATGTTTATAAGCACATTGACTCCTTGCAGCGAGAGCATCGATGCGAGCGACCCCAAGATGTTCCATCCGCTGAACGAGGCCATTTTTTTCACGAGCGACCAGTCGCGTATGCGGCTTATGCGCACGTACCGGAACTTGCGGCGGCTGAAAGTGACGTATGTCAGCGTGATGACGGTTTCGGCAGCCAGTGTCAGCAGCCCGTATGCCGGCAGCCGCAGGTCGGCAGCGGTGTATGGCAGCACGAACACGATGCCGAGCAGCAGCACAGCCTCAAGCAGGCAGACGACGGCGTAGAATGACATCCTCTCCGAGGCGACGATGACTGACTCGTAGGGCATGCGCATGGTGTTGGCGACCAGGACGAGTATGCAGAACTGGAACGTCCACGCGGCTTGCGTCTCCATGCCTGGCGGTATGGTCATGCGCGAGGAGAGAAACCACAGCCCGAAAGTCTCCAGCACGGCGACTGTAAGCAGCGCGACGGCGACGAAAAACCAGAAGCCGGTTGCGAAGATGCGCCGAAGGTTCTCCCCACCCTTGCCCATGTCGAAGTTGAGGAAACGTTGCACGGCAGCCACGAGCGTCGGTGAGATGAAGGTGAAGCCGGTGACAAAGCCGGTAATCGCTGTCCACAGGCCGTAGTCGTCGATGCCGAGTATGCCGAGGACAACGCGCACGGTGTACAGGCGGACTATCATCATGACCGCCATGCGTATGTACAGGTACATCGTGTTGCGGGCTATGCGCTTGTTGTCGCTGTCACTCATCGTGAGTCGTGCTTAGTCGAGTTTTTTGCCCATGCGCAGTTTCAGTAGCACGAGCCACCGCTGTATTGAGTAGTCGCGGGTGGAGCAGTTCAGCTCGTGCATCTCAAATCGGCCCTTCTTCTTTTTCAGCTCAATGTTGTCATGGCTATACACGTCGCCGCGATTGAAATCCTTGTACATGTACCAGTCGTAAGACTTGCTGAAATAATGGTTGATGTATGCACGCTGCCCTATTCCTCGCCGCCACAGTGTCGGGGCATACGGCACAGGGAGCTTGTTGTCGGCTACAGGATACAATCTCATGCCGAGGTATCGCGCCCAATGCTCATGCACCCAGATGCGGCAGAAGTCATAATCATTGTTTATGAACGATTTGCCGAGGTGGCACAGCCACGGCCATGCGGCAGTGTACCGCTCGGTGACGAGTTCGCCGGGCATGTATTCCGTATGTCCAGAAGTGCCGAAGTCTCGCCAGTGAAGCACTAAAGAGGGACAGTGCCGGAAACTGTGCAGCAGCGTCTTGATGTTGTTGTCGCGGCGCAGGTTTATGAACTCGTCGGCATCTATGTAGCCTATCCAGTGCGCCTCGTTGCGGAAGCGCCTGTAGCAGTCGTTGTAAGCGTCAATCTGCGCACATTCGTGAGGCCAGTCTATGAGAGTCACCGTGCCGTTATCGATGTACGGCTGCAGCACTTCGAGGTAGTTGTCGTCGGAAAAATTGTTGTACAGATAGAAATGGTCAACACCTATAATCAGATAGTATTCAATCCATTCGCGCATAAAACGGGCTTCGTTGCGGAATATGAGGCACAGAGCCACTTCGTGGCGGTAGGTGCGGCGTTTGGCGAATAGCGTATGCAGGACTATGAATATCCATTGCAGACACAGGATGGCAAGGGCAAAGATGTTATGAGCCAATATTTTGGAATGCGGTTCACGCGAATCGGGTACACCTTGGTAGTATCTTATGCGCATGGTTTGTCTGTATTACTGTTTGTTGTTTACGTCGGCGATATGCCGGCGGCACTCGCGGTTGCGTCTGCGCCGCTCGCTGTCGAACAGCCAGCCCCATTTGTTGAAGTACTTGAACGTGCTGTTGAGGTGGTAGCGCAGCAGCCGGCGGTTGTGGTAGCTCCCCTTGGCGTATGCGTGGTACACGCACACTTTGGGATAGAACACGGTCTTGGACTGCGCGCCTATGCGGCGGCACAGGTCAAGGTCTTCGGCATACATGAAGAAGCGCGGGTCGAAATACCCGACCCGGCGCAGCACGGCGCAGCGCATGAACATGAAGCAGCCTGAGAGTGACGGCACCTCCATGGGAGTGTCATAGCCGAAGCCGCGTAGCTCGTAGCGTGTGTTCAGCCGCCGCCGCACACCCTTGACAGGGATAAACCGGCGCACTATCAGGTCTGCCGGCGAGGGGAGCATCTTGCACAGGTACTGCGTTTCGCCGTCCGGATACAGGATTTTGGGCATCACCAGCCCGCAGTCGGGGTTGGCATCCATATAGTCAGCCAGCGACTCCACTACCGGGTCTGTCCAGTATACGTCGGGGTTTACCACGAGGTGATAATCCGCGCCGCTGTCTACCGAAGCTGCAATGCCGTAGTTGTGTCCGCGTCCGTAGCCGAGGTTTTCCTCATGGTGGTATGTTATTCGGTCACAGCCCTCAAGGCATCTTTTTATGGACGTGTCGGGGGAGTGGTCGATGACGTATATGCGGTGTACGGGTGAACGTTCCAGCGAGGCAATCAGCTTTTTCAGCTCGTCGGGAGGAGTGAGGTATGTCACTATCGAGGCATTGATGGTTCGCGTCGTGTTCATTTTCGTGTCAGTCGAAGGCAGATGTGCCACAGCAGCGCGGCTCTGCTCATTATTTTTTGAGTCAGCGAGAGACGGCTTTTGCCGGCGGCGGAAGAGCCGGCAGCGCTGTGGCGGCGGAATAGCAGCCCCTCGAAGGGCAAGAAGGCGACGCTGCCGCACAGCGCGGCATTGAGGCCTATCCAGTTGTCATGGTAGAACAGGCGTGACTGCGGTATAGGCAGTATGCGGCGCATCAGGCTGCTGCGGAACGCCATGCAGCACCCCGTGTAGCGGTTGCGCATCAAGTTGGCCCAAAATCCGGTTTTCGCGCCGAGCTGACGCAAGAGCGTCTCTCCTGTCGGGTTGAGGTTGCTGTCGGTGATGCGGCAGTCGTGCATGACGCATACATGGTCTGCAAGCGCGGCTATGCACTTGTCAACTTTGCCTGGCAGCCATACGTCGTCCTGGTCGGCAAGGAATATATATTCCCCGCGAGCGTGGCTCAGTGCGTAGCCGAAATTGGCGTTCACGCCGTGCGGCGCGGGGTGGTGCAACAGGCGTATGCGGCTGTCGCCGATGGCCTCCACCACGTCGGCTGTGCCGTCGCTTGAGCCGTCGTCAGAGACAATCACCTCGTCGTCATCACCCAGCTGGCAGAGTATAGACTCGAGCTGCTGGCTGATATACCGCTCTCCGTTATATGTCGCTACGCATACGCTTGTCATGGTGTCATCTGCTGAATAAACGCGGTATGAGGTACCGTATTTTGTATGCTATGAATTTGGCGGCGGAAATGCCGGCTACGGCGCGTACATCATCATACCACTGGCGGTTGTCTCGCCACGAGGCACGTATGCGCGACAGTTTCTGTGCCGCAGACCTTTCGGCGGTTGCGCCGAGCACGTTTGACGAGTGCTGGCGGTACAGCACGGTTGCTTCCGGCAGCCAGTCTATTGTTCCTCCGGCAGCGGCGACAACGAGGCTCAGCAGCCGGTCGTGTAGGCAATGCACCGGTGGCGCGGCGACCATCAGGTCGCGGGCGCGGCGGTTGAACGCGGCAGTGCAGCCGGTCACAGTCGGGTATGCGCAGGTGTACGCCAGGCGTGACGCTTTTTCCGGTTCGCGACGTGTAAGGCGGAAGAATGAAGGGTGCAGCGGCTTTAGGCTTTCGTCCACCACTTGCAGGTCTGTATGCACGGCAGCGGGTATGCTGTCGTCCAAAGCACGCAGCCTGTCGAGTGTGCGCTCTACCTTTTCGGGCAGCCATACGTCGTCCTGGTCGGAAAACAGGTAGCAGTCGGCATCGGCAGTCTCTGTGAGGTAGCGGAAGCTGCCGCCGCAGCCACGGTGCTTGACCGTGTCATTGACGATGCGTATGCGGCTGTCCTGCGATGCGTATTGCGCGAGTATCTGCGGCGTGTTGTCGGTCGAGCCGTCATCGCGTATGTACAGGAGGTAGTCGCGGCATGTCTGTGCGAGAATGGAGTCGAGCTGCTCGCGCAGGTACTTGCCACCGTTGTATGTCGCCATCAGTATTGCTGTCCTCATAATGCCGTAATCAAAAATTGGTTAGACTCTCGCGCACCTTGTCCTTTTCCGGGTTTACAACCCAAGAGTATGGTGCAAACGTGTGGAAATCAATGGTCATTCGTACTGTTTCGTATGTATTCAGCAGCATAACAACGGCAAGCAATGCGTATGCCATCATTTTTCTTCGCGATGGAATGCGTATGCCTGTGCCGAGTATTGATGCTATCCATACATAAAGGAACGGCATAGGATAGTTTGTCATGCGTACAAACATCTCCTGGAACACGAGGATACCCGCGCCGAAAATGATGAACAGGCATATCATTGCCTCGTACTTGATTTCACGCTTGAGCTTGTATTTCCATATCAGGCACAGCGAGGCCGGGAATACCACGTAGCGTATGAACCGGAGTATCATCCAGTTGCTGTTTATGTTGCCTGTACTCAAGTCTGATGAATATTTCATCAGTTTTTGCCCGTATGTCTGACCGAAAATGCCGACCAAGTCAAGCACATATCCGCGTGCAAGCAAGAGCACACCTACTACTGCCAATACTCCGATGATTAGTTTTTTGTCGAAGCGCAGGTTGAAGATTATGGCGAGCGGATAGACAGCGAGTATAAGTGCAGAGACATGGAACATGTACGCTGTTGCCACACAGATGTAGTAGCGTATCCACCGCCGCTTCTCGAGATGCTTGTAGCTCATCATGAAGATGGCTATCGCGATGCTCTCGCGCATGATTTCGGTGTTGAAATAGATGCAGTAGCACAGGTAGTATATCAGCAGCCCGCAGAACCAGTAGCGGGTGTTGCGCATGATGAACCAGAATATGACGGCATTGATGAATGTGCTGTGTATCAACTGGTAAACCCAGAACGGCGCACCTATTGACTTGAGGCACAGCCACAGGAACTGTATGCCTGGCTGCATCTGCCCGAACTCGTCGAGCGAGGCCTCGCTGGCGGTGGCGAATGTCGGAAAATCCTCGTAGAACATCATGTAGCCGAGCGTGTCCCAGCCGATGCGGTAGCGCAGCCCGAACAGCACGACGATGTATATGTATATGAGCCAGTAGAGCCAGCGGCGGTTTGTGGTGCGGTCCTGGACATCATAAAACATGATGCCGGCGATGATAAGTATCAGCGGTATGAGGTACGGTATCATCAGTCGCTGGTGTCGAGGCTGTTACTGTCCACGGGGCGGCTCTGCAGAGGCGTACGTGGCATCGTCCTGCGTGTAGGTGTCTGTGGCGTCGTCCTCGAGGATATATGTGTCGTCTAAGTCTGTGCCGGCATTGCCGTCTTCATTGCTCTTGACGCGATGCTTGCCGATGGTGCTGGAGAGCCGGCGGCGGAATGACTGCGAGAAGAACAGCGGGAAGCATGACTGCACCGCTCCAGCGAGGAACATGATGAGCATCCACGCCGCGAGGATTATGGTCTTGCGCGGCGCGGAGGCCTTGACCGGGACGGTGGACGGCTCGACGACGGCAAACGCCGGCGTAACCTCTTGCACTTTCGCCTCGCATTGCTGCATACGCTGCGAGGTCTGGTTGTAGAGGTTGAAGGCGAGCTGCATGTCGTTGTTCAGGCGGTCGCGCACCGTCTGCGCGGAGTAGAGGGCAAGCCCCTGGTTGCGGTCCATGTAGTCTGCATACGCCTGTTGCGCGTCGAAATACTGCTTCTTTGCCTCTTCGTTGATTGTTATGGCGTGTTCCAGGTCGTTGCGGGCCTTGGCTGTGCGGTAGTCGATGATGTACTCCTGCAGGCGTGCGGCGATGGTGTCGGTGAGCAGTGCAGCCACGAGCGGGTCTTGCATGGTTACTGTGATTGATACTTCGCCTGTACGCTTGTCTATGTCTGTGGTGATGCACTTGTTCAGCGCCTTGTAGAGCGCGGTCTCCCCTTTTGTGAGGCGGAACGGGTCGATTATCTCCCCGGGTTTCTTGGGTGTTTCGTCCTCGTCGTTTCGGCTGAACTCCCACCATGGCGAGGCGGTATGGTGCTCCATGTATTCGCGTACGGTGTAGGTGGTGTCGGAGAGTGATGTCTGTACCTCCACGTCGAACAGGCCGGTGATGAAGGGTATCGAGCTGACGATGTCGGGATACAGTGTCGGGTTGTAGGCGTCTTCGGTCGATACCTCCGTGCCCATGCCGAGAGCGGCGAGAGTGGCGGACATGCCGGATGCGGATTCCGTCGATTCAGGCACCATGCGCATACGCGCCTTGTATTCCTTAGGCGTTCCGAACCCGATTGTCAGCCCGATGCCGATGCCTATCGCTACCCATATCATCAGCATATACTTGCGTGTCCACAGGCGTGCTATGACATCGGCAATGGTCACTTCGCGTGACCGCTCGTTATGGTTGTTGTCTTCCATGTCTGTCAGGTGTTTTGTATGCCGGCTACTTGAGGAGCGAGGCTATTGACGCTGCCATTACGCCGAGCGACGCGAATGAAGTGATGTAGCCCATGATTTCGCCAAACGAATTGCCTTTCTTGGCTGTCTTGGTCGGCACGATGATCTGGCATCCAGGTTCGAGGGGGGTGCTTCCCTTCGCCTTGGTTATGTTGCCGTTCATGTAGACTATGTACACTTTCTTCTTGTTGGCTCCGTCGGTATATCCGCCGGCAAAGTCGATGTAATCCTTGACGCGCTTCCCCTCCTGGTATGTCACCGTGTTGGGCTTCATCACCTCGCCGGCGATAGAGACGGTGAACGTCAGTTCGGGAATGTATAGGCGGTCGCCGCGCTTCAGCACGATGTCATGCTCGCTGCCGGGGTTGGCGAGAGCCTTCTCGAGGTTGATGCCCACGTTGTAGTATTCGTTGAAGGCGATGCGCTTAACAGAGATTGAGTCGTTGCCCTCGGAGAGCTGTGCCATTTCTATAGACTCGCGGCGTGTCTTGATTTCCTCTTCGGTCATGCGGCGTATCAGGGACGCGCCTTTCAGGTAAGCATGGTCGGTAGTGCCGCCGGCACGCTTGACCACGTCGGAGAGCCGCTCCGTGCGCGAGGTGAGCGCATACGGGCCGGCGAATGCGATTTCGCCGCCTACGGTGACAAACTCCTGCGGCTGGTAGCCGGGACTGCGGCGTATCGTCACCACGTCATACGGCTCGAGCTTGAAGCCAGACCCCTCGCCTACCATGAGACCCTTGTCTATGGCGAGTGTGTAAATCTCCGACAGGCGGTCGCTTGCCTCGGTGGCAGCGGGGTCGGTGATGCGGCGAGATACCTCCACACGTGAGGTTGACGCTCCCTGCAGCAGTCCGCCGGCCTGGACTATCAGGTCTTCGACTGTTGCGCCGGCTGCATACGGGTATGTGCCTGGACGCGCCACCTCCCCCTCTATGGTCAGCTCGCCACGGTCGTTCAGCTCATGCACGCTCGAGACGACCAGCATGTCGTTGCGGCGCAGCTCGATGTCGGCGGCGCGGCCCTGCAAGATTGCCCCAAGGTCGATGGCCTCCACCTCGAGCGAGAGGTCTTTCGCCTCGCGGTAGAGCATCACGCGGCCGGTATATGCGTCTTCGAGCAGGCCGTCGGCCTTGTTTATCAGATCGCGGACAGTGAATATCTCCGTGCCGAGGGCGTACATGCCGGGACGCTGCACCGCGCCGCGCAGCTCCACGCGGTTGCTGTATCGGTCCATGATAGTGCCTACGGTCAGCACGTCGCCGTCATGCAGGCGGAATGTCTTGTATTGCTGTTTTTCGACGTTGACAAGCTCGTTCTCGCGGCCGTTGCGGCGTGCCACGCGCACCATCTCGCTGTATGCGTCGCCGGCGAAGCCTCCGGCATAGTTGATGACATTGCCCACGGTCTCTCCCTCTTTCAGCTCATAGTACATCGGACGCTTGACGTTGCCGTCCACACGCACTAGCTGCTTGTAGGGCGATACGATGATCACATCGCCTTCCTGAAGGCGTATGTTGCCGTTCTGCCGTCCCCGGAACAGGTAGTCGTATATGTCGACGGTGGCGACTTTCTTGCCGCCGCGCAGCACCTCGATGTTGCGCAGCGTGCCTATGTCGTTGATGCCGCCGGCATTGTAGAGGGCATGGAACACTGTCGCGAATGGCGACATCTGGTATGTGCCGGGGGTGGCGACCTCGCCCATCACGTCAACCTGTATGGAGCGCGTCTGCCCCAGCGAGAGGCTGATGTCGGAGCGTGAATCGGCCACACCGCCGTATTTGTGCGAGAATTTCTCGCGCACCACCTTGTCGGCTTCCTGCACCGTCTTGCCGCTCAGGTATAT
This sequence comes from uncultured Muribaculaceae bacterium, assembly GCA_934663645.1. Lineage (GTDB taxonomy): Bacteria > Bacteroidota > Bacteroidia > Bacteroidales > Muribaculaceae > Lepagella. The sequence continues at coordinate 20,813 of CAKUKR010000024.1, forward strand.
CGGTCCGAGCTGCGCCACCATGATGTTGCCCTCAGGCGAGATGGTCTGGCGGATATGCTCCTCGTTCTCGCCCCACAGGTCGATGATTACCTCGTCGCCTGGGCCGAGGCGGTAGTTCTGCGGTGTCGCCAGGTTCTCGCCAGGCGCAAACGTGAGGTTGGTCTCGCTGAACACGTTGTGGCCGAATATCTCGCGCTCTTCCTCACGGTTTTCCGTATATTCCTGCTGGCCGTATGCCGCGTCAGTGTTGTTGTCATAGCTGTCGTCAACGCTGATGTTGCCGACGCGGGACGCCTCGCGCTCGCTGCGTGTGTTGACGCTGTTGTCGATGCGCCCTGACTGCGAGGTGCGTGTGGAGCGGGTGCTGCTTATCTTGTCGGTTGCCGAGCTGGTGGCTGTCTTGCCCTTTGACTGCGAGTCATACTGCGCCTTGATGCGCTCCACCTGCTCCGGGGTCACGCCCCGGGCCACAAGTTCACGGCCTATCTGTTGCTCGGACTTGCCGGCTTCGGTCTGTCTCTGTATGTAGTTCATGACCTCCATGTCGGTCATGCGTGCCGACACCATTACGGCTGTCAGCAGCGCGAGGGCAACGAATAATATCTTTTGTCTCATTACAGTCTGTATTGGGGCTGCGCTGCCGGCACCGGCAGCGGCAATAACTCGCCAAACGCACACCGCGCAGGCGCATATTATGCCACAAAGTTAATAAAAGTATGCGACTATGCCAACATGCAGCCCCTGACAACGTGCGTTTTTCGCGAAAAAAGGCTGTTTATGAAGCGTGTTGCCCCTTATTGGTGTCTTTTTCGGGCGGTGGAGCGGCGGCTGGCGATGCAGCGTCGCGGAAGCGGCCGGCGTCGCGCCGCGTCTTTTTATCGATAGATGCAAGCAACGCCTCTGTCAGGTCAACGCCCGTCTGGTTGGCAAGGCACATCACCACCCACATCACGTCGGCCAGCTCATCGCCGAGTTTCTTGTCGAGGTCTCCCTCTTTGGCGACTTGGCGGCCGTACACCCGCGAGATGATGCGAGCCACCTCTCCGACCTCCTCGGTGAGTATCGCCATGTTGGTCAGTTCGTCGAAATATCCGTTGCCGTAAGTCCTTATCCAGCGGTCAACGGCCCGCTGTGCTTCCCGTATCTCCATGTTGTCAGACGAGGTCTTTGGTGTCGATGATTATGGTGACGGGGCCGTCGTTGACGAGTTCCACCTGCATGTCCGCGCCGAAGCGGCCGCGCTTGACGGGCTTGCCGACGGCCTCTTCCATCAGTCGGCAAAACTCCTCGTAGCCGGGTATTGCGGTGTCATGCCCCGCAGCGGCGATGTATGACGGGCGGTTGCCTTTGCGCACATTGGCGGCGAGGGTGAACTGGCTGACGGCGAGCACTTCGCCGCCCACGTCACTGACGCTGCGGTTCATCACGCCGCTGTCGTCGTCAAATATGCGCAGCCGCGAGCATTTCCCCGCCATTTTCTCGATGTCGGCGCGGGTGTCGCCTTCGACTATGCACACGAGTATCAGCAGCCCGTGCCCGATTTCTGATATTTTCTCGCCGTCGATGGTGACGGAGGCGCGTGATACGCGCTGCAATACACATTTCATGGTCGTGTCAAGCGTAAATGGTCAGTTTCACTTCCGCGCTGCCTACGTCGAGGCGGCATTGCGCCCCTTCCACGAGGGCGGCATTGATGTCTGTATGCCCCACTGGAAAGCCGAAGGACACCGGGATGTCGATGCCCCGGCGCGTCAGCAGCCGGTCTATCATCTCCTCCATGCTGCTGTGGTTCTTGTCGGGGGTGTATTCGGTGAACGCCCCCACTATAAGGCCGGCGGCGCGTTGCAGCGAGCCGGAGAGGGCGAGGCGTGTGAGCATACGCTCCACGGCATACACCTTTTCAGCGATGTCCTCGATGAACAGCACTGTCGGTGTGCCGCTGCTGACGTGCAGAATGTCATACGGCGTGTCTGCCAGTCCGTTCAGCACCGCAAGGTTGCCGCCGCGCAGCTGTCCGTCGGCAGCCCCCAGCCGGTTGAGCGGGTGCGCCGCACAGGTGTAGGTGATGTCTGCCGTTGTGGTCAGCGCGTTGAGCAATGCGCGGGTATAGGCATTGTCTGCGCCGAGTGTCGTCAGGTGCTTTGCCATGGGTGCGTGCAGCGACATTGCCCCCGCGTGCAGCATCATGGCGTGCAACGCGCTCACGTCGGAGAAGCCGATTACCCATTTCGGGTCGGCGGCGAGCATCTGCGGCGGAATGCTGTCTATCAGGTGTATGCACCCGTAGCCTCCTCGGGCGCAGAGTATGGCACGCACCTGCGGGTTGAGGTATGCCTCGGTGAAGTCGGCGAGGCGGTCTGCTGCCGTTGCAGCGAATGTGCCGTCTGCTGGCCCTTTGGCGTGCGGCATGACGCGCACGCGGTAGCCCGCGCCCTCGAGCAGCCGTGCCGCGCCGTCGATGTATTCCTCGCGGACTGTGGTCGCGGGTGAGATTATGGCTATGGTGTCGCCCTGCCGCAGCGGTCTGGGACGCATCATCATGACACAGCCACCGTTATGCCGGCGCGGCGTATGCGGTCGGCTATCCGTTCCAGCTCGTCATGCTCCACCTTGGCCAGGTTCTCCTCCGGCGTGGAGCGGTCGAGGCTGTATAGCATCACCTCGCGCGGCTTGATGCGCTGGTATGCCTCGATGAGCGCGTCGATTTCGGCATCGGTGGTGTTGTCCACGACCTTGCCGTTGTGCTTGCCGCGCAGCAGCATCGTCTGTATGATGCCCGTGCCGGCAAACCGGCACAGCCCCTCTACCGCCCTGGCGACAGTGAAGCTGCGCTCCGTAGGGTTGTCTATCAGCCGCATCGTCTCCTCAACGGCCGAGTCGAGCTTGAGTATGTTGTTGTCCACCTTGTCGAGGGCGGCTGCCACTGCCGGGTTGAAGATGCGCGTAGAGTTGGTCAGCACAGACACTTTTGCCTTGGGGTAGTACTCGTCGCGCAGGGCGATGACTGTATCAACGATAGCCGGGAAGTCCGGGTTTATGGTCGGCTCGCCGTTGCCGGAGAATGTTATCACGTCCAGCTTCATGCCGGCGGCGTGCATCTCCGCGAGCTTGCGCCGCAGGTCGTCCTCCAGCTTCTCGCGTGTGGCGAGGCCTGTGGTGCCTGTGCCCTGACGGTTGTAGCCGGCTTCGCAATAAATGCAGTCAAACGTGCACACCTTGCCGTCGTCTGGGGCGAGGTTTATCCCCAGCGACGTGCCGAGGCGGCGGCTGTGTATCGGCCCGAAGACCGTGGAATGGAACAATACTGTCTGGTTTTCTGCCATGGCGTCCTATTTTTCTGCAAATATAACGCTTTTCCCGCTTTTCTGGGCATGATACAGCCAAACTGCCGTCAAGGTCGGGACACGCCGTGCCGTGTCCGAAAGGCGACGAGTGAGTATATTGTTGAAATGCAATGCGTTGAGCGGACACTTCCGCGCCGTGTCCCTACCCTGACGAAGCAAAATCGGGGGTGGCAATTACTGCGCACCCCCGATATGCTATAGGGTCGGAATGTCGATACGGTTCACTTGGCGACGTGCTTCTCGCCGTTTTGTATGTAGACAGTCCCCGGCAGCGGGTTGCGGATCTCCCTGCCGTTCAGGTCATACATCTTGTTGTCCTTAGCCGGTGTCAGGCCTGTGTCGAAACCGACCTCCGGCACTCCCGCGTCATACGCCGGCGCATTGAAATCCGCTCCAGTGAACAGCATATTTCCCTCCGAGTCTGTCATGCTGGCAAAATGATAAACACGAATGCTTGGATCAAGACTTGGCAAAAGACCGTATTGGGGAAGATGAACAGCTCCTATATTGATGCCAATGCCTTCTACAGCGATATATTGAGTTTCAGGCCAGTCTCCAAAGGGAGACAGGTACTGCCGTCTGCGTTCATGTCCGTTTATCATGACGGTGTCAGTTTTCACTACATAAACTTCTACCATTTCGGGATTCGCATAAAAGCCGCCATAACCATCCATGGACACAGTCAGATATTTGTCTCCCGCCTTAGCTCCGAAATCATATATCAGCGCCTCGTTGCCAGTCGACATCTCAACCAGACTGTCATTTTCATTGTAATACCAGATGTCTGAGATGTTCTCTCCGTCCACAAGGAGATACACCTTGTCCCCCTCCTGACGCATATATCCGAATATATGGTCTTTATGCTTAAACAGGTGGTAAGTCCTGCCGTACATCTCAACAGGCGCATCGAAATACCATGAATCAAAAACATCGTATGGTCTGCCGTTGTCCTCGTGTTCTTTGTGAGACGTATTCCAGACAAGACTCTCCTGCACCAGCGGTTCGTATGCATATCCGCTGACAGACGACAGCACCGCCATCGTCAGCATAACCATTAATCTTATCGCTTTCATATTTGTTGCATTTTGCGTATCAAGTTCTTTTCGTCAGAGCAAACGCAGTACACATTTGTTCTGACGAAACAATAACTTAACACGTCCTTGGTTTATTTGTATTGAATGTCGAGCTTTCCTCCCGGTTCTACGGTAAAGCCGCTTCCCATTTGGATGCTCTTTGCCGTCACTTTCAGTTTGCCGCCGGCCTTAGCGCAGCCGTCATTGCCAAGCACCAGCCGGTTAAGCGAATCGACCTTTACTTGCGCTGATGCTGCGAGCGACACTGCCGCCAGCAGCAATAATAAGAGAGTTTTTATCATGACTTGTTGTTGTTGCGACAAAGTTATGGATTAAAACCGAAACACACAAATATTTTTTGAGATAAAAATGAAGCCGCCAGTCATTTCATCGCAAATTCAGCCTCGCGTCGTTTCACATCTGTTGCACTGAAATGCAAGCCAAACACCCACACGACAAGCGATAATCGCACATTATCGGCTGCAATTTGCTCGCATGATTGCACACCGACGATTGATATCATTCATGCAGCATTTGCAAATCGCAAGGATAATTGCAGACGTGTTTTGGCGGAAAGCTATTATAGCCATAATTGCCGTTATGGCTATCGGGAAATGGCAGCAGAGCACAGTAGGGGAGCAGTTCAGCCGTGTCCGAAAGGCAACGAGTGCGTATATTGTTGAAATGCAGTGCGTTTGAGCGGACATTTCCACGCCGTGTCCCTACCGCGCTGCGACGACATTGGGCATGTTAATGCCGCACTGCGCACTGCATTTCCGCGGCAGTGGCTGCAAACTTTTGGCAGTGTCCGTAAATCTGTTAATGATAATTATGCACGGCGGATTAGGCAGGTCGCCGATTTGTGATTAACTTTGCATTGCAAGCGCAGGGCGTTTGCTCTCAATGCAAAACAACATAACATATCAACGCGAAACAAACTACGGACAATATTATGGCAAAGAAAAAAACAGGAACCGCCTCCTCGGCGCGGATAAGCGACACTTCCGAGAAGCTGAAAGCTCTCGACATGGCTATGGCACATCTGGAAAAGGATTTCGGCAAAGGCTCGATAATGCGCCTCGGCGACGACTCGGTCCAGGATGTCGAGGTCATCTCTACCGGCTCTATCGGACTTGACTATGCCCTCGGCGTGGGCGGTCTGCCCCGCGGGCGTGTCACAGAGATATACGGCCCCGAATCTTCAGGCAAGACCACCCTTGCGATACATGTGATTGCCGAGGCGCAGAAGCAGGGCGGCATCTGCGCAATCATCGATGCCGAGCACGCTTTCGACCGTTTCTATGCCGAAAAACTGGGCGTGGATGTCAACAACCTCTGGATAGCGCAGCCCGACAACGGCGAGCAGGCTCTCGACATCGCTGAGCAGCTCATCAATTCCGGCGCGATAGACGTGCTTGTAGTTGACTCTGTGGCGGCACTTACACCCAAGGCGGAAATCGAGGGGGAAATGGGCGACAAGAACGTCGGTCTGCACGCCCGCCTCATGTCGCAGGCCATGCGCAAGCTCACCGGCACGATTTCGCGCACTCGTACCTGCTGCATATTCATCAACCAGATGCGCGAGAAGATCGGCGTGATGTTCGGCAACCCCGAGACTACCACCGGCGGCAACGCCCTGAAATTCTACGCCTCGGTGCGCATCGAGATACGCCCCTCCTCGCTCATCAAGGACGGCGAGGACGTGATCGGCCGTGTCGCTAAGGTCAAGGTGGTCAAGAACAAGGTTGCGCCCCCGTTCATGAAGGCCGAGTTTGACATCATGTTCGGCGAGGGCATCTCCAAGTCGGGCGAAATACTCGACATGGCTGTAGAGCACGGCATCATCAAGAAGTCCGGCGCATGGTTCTCATACGAGAACGCCAAGCTCGGCCAGGGACGCGACGCCGTCAAGCGCGTCATCGCTGACAACGCGGAACTCGCCGACGAACTTGCCGACAAGATACGCGCCAAGCTCAAGCAGGAGCGCGACGAGAAGCACGGCACTACGGCTGCGCCCTTCAACCCCTACCTGCCCAGCAAGGACAACCAGCGCGTAGAGGAAGAAGTCCCCGCAGACGAAGGCCTCCCGGTCGAGGACGACCCCTACGACGAGGACTTCAGCGTCGAAATCGAAGACTAAGCAACAGCATACTGAGCTGTCATTGCAGGGACACGGCACGTCCCTGCCCAGCCAAAATAAAATCGGG
>CAKUKR010000025.1 GCA_934663645.1 uncultured Muribaculaceae bacterium
CACTGAAGAAACGAGGTGTCATCAAGCGCATCGGAAGCAACAAAAAAGGCCACTGGGAAATATCCGCTGTCGTTTATACCCTCAAACCGCCTCATTTGTCATCTCATAATGAGGGAATAAATGAGGGAATAAATGAAGGAATAAGTGAAGGGATAAAGTGAAGGGATAAAGTGAGGCGGAAACGCGAGGGCCGGAGCGATTGGAACATTGGGTGAAAAAGTTGTACTGAATTTCGGATATGCCTCGGAATGTTTTGCCGTTTCGCGGCTGAAAACTATTTTTGCATCAAATTTGTAAACAGAATAGGCGCAAGCCTGCCGAAGCCCCCCATCTAAAGGGCTGTCCGCTGCGGCTACGCCCACACGTAACGCTGTGCAAATGACAATGAACAGATTGACAATACTTGCCGTCTGCCTGTGCGCGGCGGCATTGCCAATGACGGCGCAGAGGTTCACCCTCGACTCGTGCCGCAATATGGCCATACACAACAACAAGGCTGTGCGCATGGCCGAAGAGAGCATCAAGGGCGCGGGCTATGCGCGGCAGGCCTCGAAAGCAGCCTACCTGCCGGGACTCGACTTTGCCGGCTCATATATGTACAACCAGCGCAACATCGAGCTGCTGGGAGATAACGCGCTGCTCCCGACCATGTCCTTTGACCCCTCTACCGGCTCATACGTCTACAACGCAGTGACCAACCCGCAGACAGGGCAGCCGGTCATCGACCCTTCGTCGGGGATGCCCGTGCCGAGCCAGGTGGCGGTGATACCCAAGGAGGCTATGTCGTATGACATGCACAACGTGTTCTTCGGCGCGGTGACGCTGACACAGCCCGTATACATGGGCGGCCAGCTGCGTGCCATGAACGAGATAACCAAATACGCCGAGAAGCTGGCGCAGTCGATGCGCAACTCTGCGGTGCAAGAGGTGGTATACGCCGTCGATGCCGCCTACTGGAACGTGGTGTCGCTGCAGCATAAGAAAGTGCTGGCGGAGAGCTATGTCAACCTCATCGACACGCTGCGCCACAACGTGTCCGTCATGGTGCGCGAGGGTGTCGCCACCCGCAGCGACGAGCTCAAGGTGGAAGTGAAATACAACGAGGCGCAACTCGCCCTGACCAAGGTGGACAACGGGCTGACGCTCTCTCGCATGGCGTTGGCGCAGATATGCGGGCTGCCGCTCGACACAAGCATGGAGCTGGACGACAGCAACCTCGCCGGCAGCGGCGGTCAGCCGCCCGTGCCCGAAACCGCAATGGAGGATGTATACGCATCGCGCCCTGACCTGGAAAGCATGCGCCAGGGCATACGCATCTCGGAGCAGGAGGCTCGCCTCGCCAAGGGGGACATGCTGCCAAAAGTGGCCGTCGTAGGCGCGTACTCGTTCTCCAACCCGAATGTGATACACGGCTTCAAGAAGGAGTTCGGCGGAGGGTTCTCCGTGGGCGCGACGGTCGCAGTGCCGCTGTGGCACTGGGGCGCGAACTACAACAAGTACCGCGTGGCGCAGTCCAAGTCCCGTGTGCAAGAGCTGATGCTGGCAGATGCGGAGGACAAGGTGCAGCTGCAGGTGAGCCAGGCGCGTTTCTCCTACGAGGAGGCCCGCAAGCGGTATGACACCACCCGCGCCAACGAGAAGAACGCCGACGAGAACCTGCGCCAGGCACAGGTCGGCTTCCTCGAGGGAGTCCTGACCACAGAGGATGTCATCATGGCGCAGACGGCATGGCTCAGCGCACACAGCGAAACTATCGATGCAGAGATAGGGATAAGCCTCTGCCGCGTATACCTCTCGAAGGTACTCGGGCAGATGCAGTATTGACAATTAGACATTTACACATATAGTTGACTACTGACACGATGGATACATACAAGGACGACGAGAAGGACATTATGCTCGAAGAGGCGCCGGCACCAGCTGCCGACAGGGACATTATCGCCGAGGCCGGCGAGGGAGAGGTGAAAGCCCGCTCGCGAGGGCTGGCAGTGTGCATAGTTCTGGTGCTGTTGCTGCTCACTGGCGTGGCAGTCGCCGGCTTTCTGTTCATAAAGCCGCAAGATGACACCGTGCAGGGGCAATGCGATGCCACGGAAGTACGCATCTCGGGCAAGCTGCCGGGGCGTGTGATGACGCTCTACGTGCAGGAGGGACAGCACGTCCACGCCGGCGACACGCTGGTGCGCATACACTCCTCGCTCGCTGACGCCAAAATGGAACAGGCCCTCGCGGCCGAGAGCGCAGCTGGGGCGACACAGAGCCGTGTGGACGGCGGCACACGCAAGGAAATCATCGACGCCGCATACGACGTGTACCAGCAGGCTGTGGCAGCTTCCGGCATTGCCCTCAAGACATACGAGCGCATGGAGAACCTCGCCAAAGAGGGCGTAGTAAGCCAGCAGAAGCGCGACGAGGCCAAGGCCGCGTATGAGGCTGCCAAAGCTGGCGAGTCTGCCGCCAAGAGCCAGTGGGAACTCGCTGTGGCAGGCGCGCAGAAAGCCGACAAGGATGCGGCAGCCGCCATGGTGCGCGTTGCCCGCGGCGGCGTGCGCGAAGTCGGCGCGTTGCTCGAAGACCAGTTCCTCATTGCCCCCTGCGACGGCGAGGTGTCAGTGATCTACCCGCAGGAGAGCGAACTCGTGGCTCTGGGAGCGCCCATCATGACCATACAGAAGGACGACAACTGGGTGGTGTTCAACATCCGCGAGACGGAGCTGAAGAACATCAGCAAGGGGAAGAAGGTGAAAGTCTACATCCCCGCGCTCGACCGCACAGAGGAGATGGAGGTGTATTATATCCGCAACATGGGGACATACGCCAACTGGCAAGCCACCAAGGCCGGCGGCGACTATGACGTGCGCACATTCACCGTCAAGGCACGCCCGAAACGCCCCGTCCAGGGGATGCTCCCCGGCATGTCGGCGATACTCGTGAAATAACAGCACCCCGAAGCAATCACAGAAATGTCGATAACGTCAGGCAAGGGATTTGCGGCAGTGGTATGGTCAGCGACCAGGCTATACGCCTCGCGCCCGGTTTACTGGGTGGGCTTCTTCGTGCTGCCGCTGTTCATGTTCCTGTTTCTGGGGACAATCATGGACAGCGGGCTGCCGCAGCGCGTGCCGGCTGCGATGGTAGACATGGACGGCACAGCCACCTCGCGGCGCATGACACGCGACATCGGCGCAATGCAGATGGTTGACCTGCAATACAGCGCAACCTCATACTCCGACGCACGGAGACTGATGCAAGAGGGCGACGTATTCGGATACTTCGTCATTCCGCCGCACTTCGAGGAGGATTTCATGGCGGGTCGCGGCCCGGAAGTGACATTCTACACCAACATGGCGTACTACGTCCCCGCCAACCTGCTCTATAAGACGTTCAAGACCGGCGCGACATACCAGAAAGCCGGCATGCTGATACGTGTGGCTGAAGCGACCGGGCTTTCAGCCGACGAACTGAAAGGGAAGATCAACCCGATAAGCGTGGTGTCACGCCCGCTGGGCAACCCCTGGCTGAACTACCCGATGTACCTGTGCAACAGCTTCATACCCGCCTCGCTGCAACTCATGGTAATGCTGATGACAGTACTTGCATTGGGCAACTGCGTCAAGTACGGGCGCAGCCGCCGCATGCTCGCCATGGGCGGCGGCTCGATAGTGCGCACCCTCGCCGGGATATTGCTGCCGCAGACATTGGTATGGTGGGTCATGGCGCTGTTCATGCAGTCGTGGCTGTTCGGCTGGCTCGGATTCCCTATGCACGGCTCGTGGCTGTGGATTACGCTCTCCAACATGATGTTCGTCCTCGCCAGCCAGGGCTTCGCCGTGTTCATCTTCGGCGCGATACCCAACCTGCGCCTCGCCATCTCCTCATGCTCGCTGCTCGGCATACTGACATTCTCCGTGGCAGCGTTCTCGTTCCCCGTCGAGAGCATGTACCCGGCAGTGGGGATATTCAGCTGGATACTGCCGATGCGCTACCAGTTCCTAATATACATGGACCAGGCACTCAACGGCCTCGACATCTACTGGTCACGCATCTGGTTTGTGGCATACATCGTCTTCATGCTGCTGCCGCTGACGCTGCTGTGGCGCATCAAGAGGGCATACCGCCAGCCGGTATATGTGCCGTAACCCCGAGAAAAGAAACAAGATGATGAACAGGATAGGAAAATCATTCGCAGAACTCGCCGACGCATTTGCCACACAGATGCGCATGGTCTGCCACGATGCCGGCGTGGTGCTGTTCTTCGTGTTCCTGCCGCTGGCGTACCCCGTGCTGTACTCGCTGATATACAACCCCGAGCTGGTGCGCGACGTGGAGGTGGTGATCGTGGACCATGACCGCACGCCGCTGAGCCGCGAGATGGCACGCCGCCTCGACGCCACGCAGGAGGTCAACGTGCTGGGCTACGCCGCAGAGATGGGCGAGGCACGACGCGCCATGGCATCTCACAGCTGCTTCGGGATAATAGAGATACCGCACGGCTTCGAGCGCAAAGCCTCCGGCGGCGAGGGGGCGCAGGTCATCATGTACAGCGACATGAGCCTGATGCTCCGCTACCGCAGCATACTGCTCGCGACCACCAACGTCGCCCTCGACATGGGAGCAGAGCTTATGTCGCGGCAGATAAACACGCAAATGCCCATCGCCGAGACCATCGCAACCGAAGAGCCGATGCACATAGTCTCCGAATATTCAGGCAACCCGAAAGCCGGCTTCGCCTCATACGTCATGCCCGGCGTACTGATACTCATACTGCACCAGTGCCTCATCCTCGCAGTAGGGATGTGCGGCGGCACACGCCACGAGAACCCGCTGGCATACGCCGGACGCTCGCTCGCCGCCATGCGCCGCCACCACATGGCACGCATGCTCGGGCAGATGCTCTGCTTCTTCACAGTGGCGCTGCTGCCCACAGTGTGGCTGCTGTACTACATACCGCTGATATTCCAGTTCCCCATGGCGGGCGACATCTGGCAGGAGCTGCTGTTCGTAGTGCCGATGATACTGGCGTGCATCAGCCTCGGATTGTGCCTGCAAGGGATAGTATGGCAGCGCGAGGGGATATTCGTGATATGGGTGCTGACCTCCGTGATGTTCCTGTTCCTCTCCGGCATCACCTGGCCCCGCTTCGCCATGCCCGCGGCATGGCACGCTCTGGGCGACTGCATACCCTCGACATGGGGCATCGAAGGGTTTGTGCGCATGAACACCAACGGCGCGACACTCGCCCAAGCCGGCAGCGAATACGCCATGCTGTGGGTGCTCGCCGCCGTCTACACCGCAGCGGCATACTGCATACAGCGGTGGATGGTCACACCCGACCTGCGCCGCCGCATACTGCTCGCCCGCTGACAGTGCAATGTGAATAACTGAAAAATAACCGGTTAGGCCTTGCACAGCCCGAAAAAAAGCATTACCTTTGCACCGTTTATTCCGCCACGGCTCGTGAAGTGGATGCGCAAATGCGCTCTCGCCCAACGGATTTAATTGCAAATCAATCATTTAGCAATGTACGCTATAGTAGACATCAAAGGACAGCAGTTCAAGGCCGAAGAGGGCAAGTTCCTCTACGTGAACTATCTCGGCGAGGAGACAAAGGAAGGCGACAAGGTTTCCTTCGACAAGGTACTCCTCTTGGATGCCGACGGCAAAGTATCAATCGGCGCGCCTGCCGTAGAAGGCGCGAAAGTGGAGTGCGAGGTACTCACCCCGCTGGTGAAAGGCGAGAAAATCATCGTCTTCAAGAAGAAACGCCGCAAAGGCTACCGCCGCAAAAACGGCCATCGCCAGTACTTCTCCAAAGTGTTAGTTAAAACAATCGTAAACGCTTAATTTCCACAGACATAAGATATGGCACACAAAAAAGGTGTCGGTAGTTCCAAGAACGGCCGCGAATCACACAGCAAACGCCTCGGCGTCAAAATCTTCGGTGGATCAAAGTGCAAAGCCGGCAACATCATCAAGCGTCAGCGCGGCACACAGCACCATCCTGGCCTGAACGTGGGCATGGGCAAAGACCACACCCTGTTCGCCCTCATCGACGGCATCGTTGTCTTCACAACGGGCAAAGAGGGAAGAAAGTACATCAACGTACAGCCCTTCGAGGCAAACTAACCGCAATGACCGCCCGCCAATCCCGGGCGTGAACGATACAAAAATGCGACAGCGCGTACAGCGTTGCCGCATTTCGTATATTCATGCTTATGAATAATGAGACTGGCACTGCGACTTATGTGACTGCAGATGCTGACACACTCCGGGGTTGGTCATTTGAACGAGATTGTGCCTTGCGGCTGGTTGTGGAACAGCGCAGCCATAAGCGTCAGCGTCTTGGGCAACCGGCCGTCTTTGGCCCACTCGATGTCTATGCCCAAAAGCTCACTGACTGTCTTGCCTACGTCAAAACCGTATGCCTCTACGGCTGGACGAACTTTGTCGGGATGCAGGCACTTCTCACCCTTCAGCCGGGCGCATTTCCGGCAGTGCGGGCATTTTCCGCCGAAGCCGCAAGCCAACCCGCCGACTTCATTCTCCAGCTCCAGAAGATTGTTTGCCAGCTCCTCTTTGTCGGGCCGCAGCAAGTCCATTGCCTCGTCCACGGAATGGTTGCCGTCAGGCAACGGGCATCTGTATGCTACTATCAGGACATTTTCAAACTGCCCCAACCGTGCCTCTACATCGAAATCAAACGGCGGGCACGCCCATACGCTCCCGAAGTTGCGGCATTGTTTGCACAATCCCATGAAAAATGGAGCATCTCGATACCGCTCCATGTAAGTGCGCAAATCGATTTCGGCTGTATATACTTGGGCCATGACCCGATCGGTGCAATAGTTTGGTGAAATAAGTTGCGGCTTCAGTATTTCACTTTGTCGGGCTTGTCGGCCCACTTGCGGAAGGCGCGGGGCGCGTCCGTGCCGGCGACGTGCAGGCATGGGATGCGTCGCTGCGCGGGCGACTTGGCGAGTTCCTCGTAGATGAACTTGTCGGAAAAGTCGATGGCATCGGCATCCTCCTTGGTGTTGCCGTAGAAAATCTTGCTCACACCGGCCCAATAGAGGGCACTGAGGCACATGGGGCACGGCTCGCAGCTGCTGTATATGATGCAGCCGTCCAGCTGGAACGTCCCGAGTTCGCGGCACGCGGCGCGTATGGCCGACACCTCTGCGTGAGCCGTCGGGTCATTCACCACAGTAACCGAGTTGACGCCCGTCGACACCAGTTTGCCGTCGCGCACTATAACCGCGCCGAAGGGGCCGCCGCCGTTGTCTACGTTGTCGCTGGAGAGGCGGCATGCCATCTCCATGTATTTCGGGTCAAAGTCTTTGTCGTTCATATCCAGTTTTCGTATTGCGTATATAATGAAACACAATCAGGGCGGCAATATTGTTTTTGGAGGCGGAATATTGCCGCATTGCGCGGTTTTTCGTAATTTCGCAACATGAATTGGTCGCGGATAATTTCTGCTGTGTTCGCGTGTGTCCTGTCGTCAGCCTATCTGGCGGCACAGCCTTCGCTGTCCGGGGAATTGCCCGGAGGCGGGACACCTGCGGGAAGCGAGGGCGCGGAGGGAGATGGCACGTCTGCTGACAAGCCCCGCAAATGCGCGTGGTCGCTGAGCGAGCCGCTGGGGCTGCGCTTCGATTCGACCATCGACACGCTGATGCTCAACTACCAGCGGCAGGCCATCCCCTCGCTGGTGAGCGACGCTTACGCCAGTGTCGGCAACCTCGGCGCAGAGGGGCAGAACCAGATATATTTCGCACGGCCGCGCCAGTCCACATTCTTCTTCCGCGACGCGCTCATGGCGTGGATTCCGACATTCGAGAACCGCCGCCTCTACAACGTGTTCACGCCCATGACCCTGGCCTCGTACAATTTCGGAGGCAACCGCGACAGCGGGCAGGACAGGCTGCGTGCGGACTTCGCCGGCAATGTCAACCGCCGCATAGGCATCGGCGCGTTTGCGGACTACCTGTATTCCAAAGGCTCGTATGCCAACCAGGCAGCCAAGGACTTGGCTTACGGCTTCTCGGGCTACTATACGGGCGACCGCTACGAGGCGCAAGCGTTCTTCTACCAGTACAATTTCCTCAACAAGGAGAACGGCGGCATCACCGACGACCGGTACATCACTGACCCGGCGGAATTGCAGGGAGGCGTCAGCAAGGTAGAATCGAAAAGCATCCCGACGATGTTGTCGAACGCGCACACGCGACTGCGCGGCACGGAGTTCTACATGTCGCATGCCTACAACGTGGGCTATTGGCGCGAGGTGCAGGTCAACGACACCCTCACACGCGAAGTGTACGTGCCGGTGACGAAATTCATCTACTCGCTCGACTACCGCAAGGGCGTGCACATATTCCGCAACACCGACATGGCGCAGGGCGACGAGATGTGGGGCTCGCGCCGCTACCTGAATGCCGAGGCGACAGCTGACGAGACACGCTACTGGCAGCTGTCCAACACGCTGGGCGTGTCGATGATAGAGGGTTTCCGCAGCTGGGCAAAGTTCGGGCTGGCGGCATACGTCACCTACGAGACACGGCATTTCACACAGGCCAACAACGGCTGGACGCCGCCAGAGGAGGGCGGCGACGGCGAGACTGAGGCAACAACTGCGCTGACGCCGCTGCCTGACGGTGTGGCGGTCAAACCGACTGGCTCGCAAAACCTGCTGTGGGTGGGCGGACAGCTCACCAAGCAGCGCGGAGCGGTGTTGCGCTATGATGCTGACGCGCGTTTCGGCCTCGTGGGCGACGTAGCGGGCGACATCGAAATAAACGGCAACATCTCAACCGACATACGCATGCTCGGCGACACGGTGAACATCTCCGCCCACGGGCATTTCCGCAACCTCGACAACCCCTACCTGCTCAAGCATTTCATCTCCAACCATTACGCTTGGGACAACGACCTGGGCAAGACGCGCTCCATTCGCGCCGAGGGCGCTCTGTTCATACCATGGAGCAACACGCGCATCTCCGCCGGCTGGGAAAGCGTGCAGAACCATGTGTACTTCAACACCGCCGGAGTGCCGGCACAGCACGGCGGCACAGTGCACGTGTTTTCCGCCTCGTTGACACAGAAGCTGCGCCTGGGCATCTGGAACTGGGACAACACGCTGACATACCAGACATCGTCTGACCAGAAGGTGCTGCCGCTGCCCGCGCTGTCGGTATATTCCAACATGTACCTGCACTTCCGCGCATTCCGCGTCCTGCAGCTGCAGATTGGCGTGGACTGCGACTACTACACGCGATACCGTGGCGTAAACTACGACCCGGCGACGATGGCGTTCCGCGTGGGTGACGACTGGCGGGTCGGCAACTTCCCCTTCTGCAACGCATACGTCACTGCCAAGCTCTACCGCGTGCGCTTCTTCATACTTTATTCGCACCTCAACCAGGGGTGGTTCACCAAGGAGTATTTCTCCATGCCGCACTACCCTGTCAACCCCCGGCGGCTTCAGTTCGGGCTGTCGGTAGATTTCGCCAACTGACATGGCTGCCCAAGACACAGAAGACCGCAGACAGACGCTGCTGCGTCGCCTAAAGCCCCGCAAGCGAGGCTATATTGCACTGTATGCCGTCCTGCTCGCAGCTGTCATAGCGGCGATGGCGTCGCTGCGTGCCTGCCGCCCTGCCGCAACGGGCACGCATACAGGCAACGGACGCGACACGCTGACAGTAGCCATTACGCATACGCCGTACAGCTATTTCGTCTACGGCGACACCCTCGGCGGCTTGGACTATGACATGATGCGCCGCATGGCCGCAGACCTCGGGCTGACCGTGAAGTTCGTCCCGGTGATACACCTCGGCACATCGCTTGCGGCACTCGACAGCCGCCGGTGCGACATCGTCGCCGCATTGCCGCCCTCACCTGAACTGCGCAGCAAATACCTCTTCTCGCAAGGGATATACACTGACTGCCCGGTCCTCATACAACGCCGCCGCGCTGACGGCAAACCGACAGCGGCATCGCCGCTCGACCTCGCCGGCGACACCGTACACGTGGAACACTTCTCACCCGCCGAAACCCGCATGCGCAACGTGGCGGACGAGACCGGCACGGACATAGCCGTCGCGGCACACGACGACATGAACGACGAGGCATTGTTTGACCTGGTGCAGAACGGCAAAATCCGTTACGCCGTCATCGGCGGAAGCATCGCCGCCCGGCTGCTGAAGGAGCATCCCGAATTGACTGCAGACACTCAGGTGGCCTTCCCGCTGCCCTACTCGTGGCTCGTCAGGCAGTCAGACACGCAGCTGCATGAACGCATCGAAAAGTGGCTCGGCGAGTTCCTCGACAGCGACGAATACCGCGCAATGGCTGAAAAGTACGGCGCGACACCAGCCCAGAGGCAATAAATGCCCGCCCTGCGGTGTTTATCTAATTAAGCAACAAACAACTAAACAAACAGATAACGACACACGACATGAAAACAAGCATCTACTCATTCATCGCGTTGCTGCTCATGGCGGTGACATTCACCTCCTGCAACGAGGATGACCCCGAGACGGCGAAGCCGACTCTCGTAACTACATTGCAGCTGAAGTTCAGCCAAGACCTCCTCGATGTCTGCGACATCTACATAACAGGCATGAAAGGCCTTGACGACAACATCACAATAAACAGGGAGAAAATCACCACAACCGAATGGGGCAAGCAGGACGGCTCATTCCTGTTCCCATGCTCTACTGAATGGCGACTGGAAGTCGAACCCAAGAAGAACGTGACCTACACAAAGGAGAAGTATGACCTCAATTTCAGCTGGGCATACGATGCGTACGGAATAACCGGGCTCGATGTCGACAAGACATACAGCGTGCTGATGCGCAGCGACATGTACAACACGTCCGTAAGCGCTGCTAATATGCAAGCAGCACTCGCCAGCTATGCAGACAACATCAGCAGGTCATGGAGCTACAAGTTCGCCCTCAACGCCGAGAACAAGATTGTCGGCACAGACATGAGCGCCACCCCCGCCGAGTAACACCAGCCCCTTCCCACATACATCAAGGTGGTGTGCTTATTTTGGCACACCACCTTTTTTAGTCGCGGAGGCAGCCTATCGGCACTACATACACGCCGTCCTCGCGCTGGTAAGCGTACTTGCCAGCCGCCGTCAGCACCATAAGGAATGAAGGCGCGTTCATGCGGGCTGTGTCTATCTTGTCAGCAAGTGAACGGAGCGTCTTTGCACCCTCATCGATGAGGGTGTCACCGCCCAGTTTCACCTCTATAAGCCCGAAATGCCCATTGCGCAGGTGAACCACAGCATCGCACTCAAGCCCACTCTTGTCGCGGAAATGATAGACCTGGCCGTCAAGAGCATCGGCAAACACGCGCAAATCGCGTATGCAAAGCGTCTCAAACAGAAGCCCCATGGTGTTCAGGTCATTCATCAGGTCATTCGGACCTATGCCCAAAGCAGCAACGGCAATGCTCGGGTCTACGAAATAGCGAGTGTCAGATGTCCGTATAGCTGTCTTCGAGCGCAAGTTCGGATTCCACGCCGCCGAATCCTCAATGATGAAAATCTTTTTCAGCGCAGCGAGGTATGCGGCAATCGTCTTGGCATCGGCAGACTTGTCATCGGCAGCGCGAATGTCATCAGCAATAGTGGCAATGCTGGCTTGCGCCCCCTGATGCCGTGCGTATGACCTCATCAGGCGTTTGACCAACTCCTCGTTGCGGCGCACACCGTCTATGCGAGACACGTCAGACCGCACCACGCCGTCGTAATAATATTTCACCTGATCGAGAGCCAAATCCTTTTCAAGCCGGGTTGAATAAGGCCAACCGCCACGGCATATCAAATATGCCACATCTTCGAGACACAGCCTATTTACACCGAAAACATCATCAGGCGCGTCAAAAAGGCGAGACAATGCCACCTCACCTGAAGACTCCCCCGACTCGAACAGGCTCATGGGACGCATGGTCAACCATGCAAACCGCCCTGTGCCAGAGTGATGAACGTCCTCGGAGCTTGCAGGAACTGCCGAGCCTGTCAGAATAAACTGCCCGGGCTGTCCGCGCTGGTCAACCTCAAAACGCACGGCATCCCACAGCTTCGGGGCAAGCTGCCACTCGTCTATCAACACAGGGGGTGTGCCGCCAAGCAATGCCCCGGGATTCATCTCCGCCATACGCATATTCTGCTGCAACTCCGAGGGGTTGTCGAGATAAAGCACAGTCTTGGCATGCTTAGCAGCCGTGGTGGTTTTGCCGCACCACTTCGGGCCTTCCACGAGCACTGCGCCGATGCCAGCCAGCCTGCGTTGCAACATTCTGTCCGCTATCCGCTCCTTATATCCGTTGTTTGCCATAACATCTATTTTGAGTGCAAAGATAACTATAAATCGAGCAATTACCAAACTTGGCGGATTTTCATTCCCTGATTTGGCCGGATTCTATTACCCAATTTGGCGGAATTTTGTTCACCAATTTGGCATTTTCAGACCGGGAGTATTGTGCATACGCAACCAAAGCAGGGACATTCCGTCCATCGGACGCACGCAGGGTGCGTCCCTACATTTGTGGTGTTCCGACCTGTCGGAGATAAGGCGAGGACTCGTGCAAATGGAGTATAAAAAATCTGACCAAGCAGGTTTCGGACGTTTTTTGTGCCAAAAATGGCGAAAACCGCAGTTCATTTGGTGTAAGAGGTTTGCACGTATGGGATTTTGGGGTTATATTTGCAATCGCATATATACATGTCACGCCAGACCGCGTGCCTGGTGTTTTTCAGGATAAAGACTCTAAGGGAATGAAGAAGAAAGTGTTCATTGCCGCAGCCTTCGCCCTCACGGCGGCGGCAATGCCGGCGCAGCGCGTGCAGCGCGACATCAAGGTGTGGGATTTCTCACGCGACAGTGTGGAGTGGCAGCAAGTCACCATACCGCACGACTGGGCCATCTACGGGCCGTTTGACCGCAGCCAAGACCTGCAGAAAGTCGCTGTGGAGCAAAACGGCGAGACCGAGGAAACGTGGAAGACTGGCCGCACCGGCGGACTGCCGTATGTGGGCAAAGGGTATTACAAGACCACATTTGACGTGGCACAGACCGACGGCCGCTCGCTGTCGCTCGTGTTTGACGGCGCAATGAGCCACGCCCGCGTCTGCGTCAACGGCGTGCCGGTGGCTTACTGGCCATACGGCTACAATTCATTCCACTGCAACATAGACAGCGCGGTGCATACGGGGACAAACACCCTGACGGTAAGCCTCGAAAACCTGCCCGAATCCTCGCGCTGGTACCCGGGCGCGGGCCTGTACCGCAACGTCCACCTCATCGAGACCGGCAGCGTGCATATACCCGTATGGGGGACTCGCGTGACCACGCCTCACATCGACAGCGAATATGCAGCCGTCCGCCTGGAAACGACCGTTGAAGGCCTCGCCAAGCGCGAGGAGGTGACGCTGCACACCGTCATAACCGCCCCGGACGGCACAGTCGCCGCTGACCGCAGCGACACGTTCTGGCATTACCCAGGCGTGCCGTTCACGCAGAACCTGCGCGTGGCAGCTCCGCAGCTTTGGGACACGGAAACGCCCAACCTGTACACGGCACGCACCGAGGTGCTGCGCGGCGGCGAGGTGGCAGACACATACACCACACGCTTCGGCATACGCAGTGTGGAGGCGCGTCCCGGCGACGGCTTCTACCTCAACGGCAAGAAGACGAAATTCAGGGGCGTGTGCAACCACCACGACCTCGGCCCGCTCGGCGCGGCGGTCAACCGCTCGGCGTTGCGCCACCAGCTTGAGATGCTCCGCGACATGGGGGTCAACGCCATACGCACATCGCACAACATGCCCGCGCCCGAACTCGTGGAGCTGTGCGACGAGATGGGGTTCATGATGATGATAGAGCCGTTTGACGACTGGGGCTTCCGCCCGAAATGCCGCAACGGCTACGGCTCAATATTTGCCGAGTGGGCGCAGCGCGACATGGAGAACATGCTGCGCCACTACCGCAACAGCCCCTCTGTGGTGATGTGGTCGATAGGCAACGAAGTCCCCAGCCAGTGGGGCGAGGACGGCATCGCCGAGCTGAAATTCCTGCAGGACATCGTGCACCGCGAAGACCCGACACGCCCCGTAACGTGCGGCATGGACCAGTTTGACGCTGTCATCAGCAACGGCTTCGCCGCCGCGCTCGACGTGCCAGGCTTCAACTACAAGGTCAACCGCTATGACGAGGCTCTGCCCCGCTTGCCGCAAGACATGATACTCGGCACGGAAACCGCCTCTACGGTCTCCTCGCGCGGCGTGTACAAATTTCCCGTCACCAAAGGCGCGGACATGAAGTATCCCGACCACCAGAGCAGCAGCTACGATGTGGAATACTGCCCCTGGTCAAACATACCCGACGACGACTTCGTACGCGACGACGACATGGACAACTGCATGGGACAGTTCGTCTGGACAGGCTTCGACTACCTCGGCGAGCCAAGCCCTTACGACACCGACGCATGGCCGAGCCACAGCAGCGTGTTCGGCATCATCGACCTCGCCTCGATACCCAAAGACCGCTACTACCTGTACCGCTCCAAATGGAACACCCGCGAGCATACCCTCCACATACTGCCGCACTGGAACTGGCAGGGGCGCGAGGGCCAGGTCACGCCGGTTTTCGTATACACCGACTCGCCCCGGGCGGAACTGTTCATCAACGGCAAGAGCCAGGGCATGCGCGAGAAGAACGACAGCACACGCATGAACCGTTACCGCCTGATGTGGATGAACACCGTCTATGAGCCGGGCGAGCTGCGCGTGGTGGCATACGACGCTGACGGCAATGTCACAGGCGAAACCGCAGTGCGCACTGCCGGCCGTCCCGACCACCTCGTGCTTACACCATCGCGCCGCGAACTGACAGCCGACGGCGAAGACCTGGTCTACATAACCGTGCAGGTGGCTGACCGCGACGGCAACATCGTCCCCGACGACACGCGCCGCGTCCGCTTCTCGACAAAGGGCGCGGGCAAGTTCCGCGCAACTGCCAACGGCGACCCGACATCGCTCGACCTCTTCCACGTTCCCGAAATGCCGCTGTTCAGCGGCGCGGCGACGGTGATAGTCCAGGCTGGCGACACGCCGGGCAGCGTCACTCTCACCGCCCGTGCCAGGGGCGTGAAGAGCGCATCGATAACCATCCCCGTGAAACACGGCAACCGACAGATAACCCCAAAACAACAGTATACAATATGGAAATGCAAGAACGTATAGAACAAGTATTTGACCAGCGTTTCGGCGGCAAAGGCACGCTCTACGCCTCCGCAGGACGCATCAACCTCATAGGCGAGCACACCGACTACAACGGCGGCTTCGTGTTCCCGGGCGCAATCGACAAGGTGATAATGGCGGACATCCGCGCCAACAGCCTTGACAAGGTGCGCGTTTTCTCCATTGACATCGACGAGTACACCGAGTTCGGCCTCCGCGAGGAGGATGCCCCCTCGCAGGGGTGGGCGCGCTACATATTCGGCGTATGCCGCGAAATACTGAAGCGCGGCGGCAGGGTCGAGTGTTTCGACGCGGTGTTTGCCGGCGACATCCCCTTAGGCGCAGGCCTCAGCTCGTCTGCCGCCCTCGAGTCTTGCTTCGCTTTCGCGCTCAACGACATGTTCAACGGCAACGCTATCGACAAGTTTGAGTTGGCACGCATCGGACAGTCTACCGAACACAACTACTGCGGCGTGAACTGCGGCATCATGGACCAGTTCGCCTCCGTATTCGGCAAGAAAGGCAACCTGATGCGCCTCGACTGCCGCTCCATGGAGTACGAGTATTTCCCCTTCAACCCGCAGGGATACAAGCTCGTGCTGCTCGACTCCGCAGTCAAGCACGAGCTGAAAGACTCCCCCTACAACCGCCGCCGCGAATCGTGCGAGCGCGTGGCTAAAGAGCTCGGCGTTGCCACACTGCGCGATGCAGACATGCCTATGCTCGATGCCGTCAAGAGCCGCATCACAGCCGAGGACTATTTCCGCGCAAAATTCGTCATCGAGGAGAAGCAGCGCGTCCTCGACGTGTGCGATGCGCTCAACGCCGGTGACTACGAGACCGTGGGGCGCAAGATGTACGAGACACACCGGGGCCTGTCGCACGATTACGAGGTGAGCTGCGAGGAACTCGATTTCCTCAACGACATAGCCCGCGACAACGGCGTAACCGGCTCGCGCATAATGGGCGGCGGCTTCGGCGGCTGCACCATCAACCTGGTACGCGACGACATCCACGACCGCTTCATCGCCGATGCCGTCCGCCGTTTCGCCGACCGCTACGGACACGAGCCGAAAGTGTATGACGTTGTAATATCCGACGGCGCACGCCGCATATCATAAACCGCACGCCGCCATGGAAATAACTAAACGCACCGCCCCCTCGCCGGCTGGCGAGATAACCATATTCACGCTCGTAAATGCCTCGGGGGCTTCGGTGGAGCTGTCCGCGCTCGGCGCGGGAATACTCGCAGTCAACGTGCCGGACAGCAACGGACGGTCTGCCAATGTCGCCCTGTCATACCGCGACCCGGCATCATACCTCGGCGACGGCCCATGCCTCGGCAAGGTCCCGGGACGCTACGCCAACCGCATAGCCAGAGGTCACCTCGAGATAGACGGCAAGACATACCAGCTCAACGTCAACAACGGCCCTAATGCCCTGCACGGCGGCCCGACTGGCTTCCAGAACCGCATCTGGAACGCCCGGGAGACCGAAGACGGCATCATGTTCACATACCGCAGCGCGGACGGCGAGGAGAACTACCCTGGCACGCTCGACGCCTCTGTGAGATACCGCTGGAGCGACGACAACACGCTGACGCTTGAGTTTTCAGCCACCGCCGACGCGCCTACTGTCGTCAACCTGACCAACCACACATACTGGAACCTCGACGGCGCAGACTCCGGCAGCGCGCTCGACCATACGCTCCTGATACGCGCAGACCGGTACATACCCACCGACGAGACTCTCATCCCCACGGGGGAGAAAGCGCCAGTCAGCGGCACGCCGATGGACTTCCGCACCTTCAAGCGCGTAGGCGAGGAGATAGCAGCCGACTTCCCCGCGTTGAAATACGGCAAGGGCTACGACGCCGGCTGGCTCGTCAACGGCTGGGAAGAGGGGAAGATGATTTCGGGAGCAGTGATACTGCGGGCGGCTCGGTCAGGCCGGCGACTCGTAATCGACTCCGACCAGCCCGACGCCCACGTATACACCGGCAACTGGCTCGACGGCTCGCCCGAGAACCGCGAGGGGCGGCCGTACCGCGACTACGAGGGGATAGCCATCGAGATGCAAGGAGTGCCCGACGCGCCGAACCAGCCCGGTTTCCCGTCGCAAACGCTCCGTCCCGGCGAGACCTACCGCCGCACAATACGCTTCCACCTCCTCACCGACTGAAACCAGTGAATAACGCAACAGGGTGTATCAAGAATTGCGACACATTTTTGATGCACCCTGTCGGATTTTTCGGCAGCCGGCATACAAGGTACGGCAAAAATCACTATCTTTGCACATTACGACACTTTACACATTCCATCCCGCAATGGCAAACAACGACTCATTGGCAACCGCAGACACTGCGCCAGCCGGCGGCAATCCCCGCAAGAAGGGCTTCCTGTCGCTGCTGGTGCGATATGGGCTGCCCCTCGCCCTCACGGTGCTGCTCGTGTGGTACATATTCAAGAAAGTCGATTTCGGCGAGATGATGCACATCATCGACAGCGGCGTGGACTACGGGTGGATACTCGCAGCCATGGGCATCAGCGTGTTCTCGCACATCTTCCGCGCCGCACGCTGGCGGCTGCAGCTGCGCGGCATGGGCGTGACGCCCCCGATGCACGCACTGTGCGTGTCCATATTCGGCACATACGCCCTCAACCTGCTCTTCCCGCGCCTCGGCGAGGTGTGGCGCTGCACATACATTGCACAACGCGAGAAGACCCCGCTCACCGGAGTGTTCGGTTCTATGGTGGCCGACCGCCTCTCCGACACGGTGATGGTACTGTCGCTCACACTGCTCACATTCATCGTCGCCGCCCCGGCTCTCAACGCCTTCCTGGCCAAATACCCTGTCGGGCAGGGCATTATCGACCTTGCCGGCAACGTATGGCTCTGGGTTGGGCTGGCGGCAGCCGTTGCCGTGGTGTGGTGGCTCGCCGTCGCGCTGCGCGGCAACAAGTGGGTCATGCGCATCAAGAAAATATGCCGCGAACTGTGGCAAGGCTTCGCCGTCGTGGGACGCATGAAAGGGCGCGGGCAGTTCCTGCTGCTCACACTCGCCATCTGGGCATGCTATTTCCTGCAGCTGTACGTCGCCTTCTTCGCCTTCCCCTTCACACGCGAGCTCTGCGGCGACGCTGCGCAAGGCTACGGTCTGACACCCTGCCTCGTGGCTTTCGTGCTCAGCTCTATCGGCATGGCTATCCCCTCCAACGGAGGGCTCGGCCCATGGAACATCGCCGTGATGTTCGGCCTCGCCGTCTACGGCATAACCGATGCGCAGGGGGCTGCGTTCTCGATGCTCGTATGGTCGGCGCAGACCGTCATGCTCATCATACTCGGCATCTACACGATGATATACATCGCCGGCGGCAAGAAAACAAACCGTTCCCCGCAAAGGGACACAAACGACTGACACCATGAGACTTGGCAAATTTGGAAAGTTTGGCATCAAGGACGACGAAGACAATACCCGCGACTACTACGACGGCACATACGAAGAGGAACCTCCGAAACCTCCGCGTCCCAAGCCCGACGAACTGGAGTATTACGAGCAGGAGGAATCGCGGTGGGAACACCTGCGCATCTCGCGCCGCAGCAAGGTGTTGCTGACAGCCGCAGGTGCCGTTGTCGCCGTGGTGCTGGTTTGGCTGTTTTACACATGCATGTTCGTGCCGCGCATACAGGATGCGACCATGTACGGATATGTTGAAACTATATATGAGCAGCGAGGGAGTGTGTTCAAAACCGGAGAGGGCGTAATCCTCCCATACAAAAGCCTGATGGACACCACACGAGTCTACCGCGAGGACTTCGTGTTCTCCATAAAAGACCCCAAACTGGCCGCTGCGCTTAAGAAACACGAGATTGAAGTGCGTCCCGTCCGCGTGCAATACAATGTCTATCGTTGGGCAATGCCCTGGAACGGCGACTCCAAAATCGTCGTGACTTCGGTAGACACAGCAAACCCCGCCCAAATACTGCCTCCCGAGTTCACTCCGGAATACTACCGCGAGCGCAAGGACACGACAGACGCTGACGACAACCGCGTGCGGAAGGAACGCATCGAGAATATGTAACCCTCTCCGCAATTAGCGGTTACATGTTGCGTATCAGCTCCTTGAGCTGCGACGAGGAAATCCCCTCCGTGCGAGGCAGAGTCACAACCCGCTTGCCGTTTTCGAGGCAATAACGCTCTGCAGCCGCGAAACCCGCATGGTTCTGGTCAGGCCCCTTGACAAACACGTCGAAATCCACCTCGCGAACAATGTCCGCGACATCATGGTAGACCGTCACCGCATCGACATAACGTATGGACCGCACCATGTAGCACCGCTCCTCAGTCGAATAAACCAGCGATGCCCCGGGCTTGAAACGCGCCACCTCTGCGGAATCCTGCACAGCCACCGTAAGGTGTGTGCCCAGAGCGCGGGCCTTGCGAAACAGTTCTATATGGCCGATGTGCAGCAGGTCGTAGACACCCACCGTCAGCACCCGGACTTCTGCATTGTCTGATGATTTGTTCATGTCATGGTCGTTGCGGAAGCGCAAACGTGCCAAACGCGCTTTTCGCCCCCGAGGTTTTGTGATTGCAAAGATAATAATTAAATTTGCACCATGCAAAAGATTATATTCGCTACTTTTATAACAGCCATACTCACGGCGTGCGGAGCAGCCGGCGGCAAGACCGCCGACACACAAGCGACAGAAGCTTCGGACACTCATACCGCAGTGTTCGACGCCGACTCCGCATACTCATACGTGGAGCGGCAAGTCAAGTTCGGCCCGCGTGTCATCGGCTCTGAAGCACACCGCAACACCGCCGCATGGCTCGAGGCAGAGCTGCGCCGCCACGGCGCGGAGCTGTCGCTGCAACGCACACGGCTGAAAGGGTTTGACGGCGCTGACCTCGACATCGTGAACATAATCGGGCAATACAACCCGCAGGCGACAGACCGCCTGCTGCTGCTCGCACACTGGGACTGCCGCCCATGGGCAGATGCTGACCCCGACGAGAGCAAGCACAACACCCCGGTTGACGGCGCAAACGACGGCGCAAGCGGCGTAGGCGTGCTCCTCGAGATAGCACGACAAATCAATGCCGACAATCCCGGCACGGGCATCGACATACTGTTTGTGGACGCAGAAGACCGAGGCTCGCATGACGACGAAGACTCGTGGGCTCTCGGCGCACAGTATTTCGTCAGCCACCCCTTCCGCGAGGGGTATGCGCCGGCACGTGCGATACTGCTTGACATGGTGGGCGGACGCGGCGCTCGCTTCTACCTCGAGGGATTCTCCATGCAGGGCGCGCCCGACCTGCTGCAAGCACTTTGGGCTACGGCAGACGCTGCCGGATACGGCGACCGCTTCCCCATGCAGCCGGGAGGCGCTGTCACCGACGACCATGTGCGGCTGCTGCAAGCCGGCGTGCCGGCGGTTGACATCATCGAGTTTGACCCCAACTCCGAGAACGGCTTCAACGCCACATGGCACACCTCACGTGACAACATGGACAACATCGACCGCGAGACGCTGAAAGCCGTCGGGCAGACTGTGCTCAACTACATTTACGACAACAGGAAACAATAACCACCGGACTCAGTTTCGGTCAAAAATACAGACGACAATGGACTTTATCGAAGAACTGACCTGGCGCGGCATGATACACTCAATGATGCCAGGCACGGAGGAGCAACTGAAAAAGGAAATGACGACAGCATACCTAGGCATCGATCCCACCGCAGACAGCCTGCACATAGGACACCTCTGCGGCGTAATGATGCTGCGGCACCTGCAACGCTGCGGACACAGGCCTATCGCGCTCATCGGCGGAGCAACCGGCATGATAGGCGACCCCTCCGGGAAGTCGGCCGAGCGAAACCTCCTCGACGAGAAGACGCTGCGCCACAACCAGGAGGCCATCAAACGCCAGCTCGCAAAATTCCTCGACTTCGACTCAGACGCGCCCAACCGCGCCATCCTCGTCAACAACTATGACTGGATGAAGGACTTCACATTCCTCGACTTCGCCCGCGAGGTGGGCAAACACATCACCGTCAACTACATGATGGCGAAAGACTCCGTCAAGAAACGCCTCAACGGCGAGGCTCGCGACGGCCTGTCTTTCACCGAATTTACATACCAGCTGCTGCAGGGCTACGACTACCTCCACCTGTACCAGGAGAAGGGCTGCCGGCTGCAGCTCGGAGGCTCGGACCAGTGGGGCAACATGACCACAGGCGCAGAGCTGATACGCCGCAAACTAGGCGCGGAGGCTGAGGCATACGCTCTCACCTGCCCCCTCATCACCAAGGCTGACGGCGGCAAGTTCGGCAAGACCGAAAGCGGCAACGTATGGCTCGACCCGGCTCGCACCTCCCCCTACAAGTTCTACCAGTTCTGGCTCAACGTCAGCGACGAGGACGCCGAGAAGTACCTCAAGATATTCACTTTCCTCACACGCGAGGAAATCGAGGAACTCGCGCGCCAGCACGCACAAGACCCCGGAGCGCGTCCCATGCAGAAACGCCTCGCCAAGGAGCTGACCGAAATGGTACACAGCCCCGAGGACTACGAGGCCGCAGTCCGCGCAAGCCAGATCCTGTTCTCCAACAAGGCTCACGACGAGCTGATGACAATCGACGAGCAGACGCTCCTCGACGTGTTTGAAGGCGTGCCGACATTTGAGGTGGCGAAAAGCGACATCGAGGCCGGAGTGCCCGTAATCGAGCTGCTCGCTGCCAAGACCGGAGTGTTCCCCAGCAAGGGCGAGGCCCGAAAGATGATACAGGGAGGCGGCGTAAGCGTCAACAAGGAGAAAGTCACCGACATCAACGCCTCTATAGGCGCGGAAGCACTGCTCAACGGCAAGTACATCCTCGCCCAGCGCGGCAAGAAGAACTACTACCTCCTCATCGCACGCTGACCCGCAACACACTATAATCAAAAAGCGGCAGACCTATATGGTTCGCCGCTTTTTGCATGCTCACAGGTTGCGGATGCGCCAGGCCTGAGGGTACAGGTTGTTGGCGCGGTTGCCGATGTTCTTCATAAATCCGAGGCAGCGGCCGCCATAGCTCACTGTTACATAGCCGCGCGGCGTGCCTGACGGCAACGGTATGTTTTCGCGGCGCAGGTAGTCCAACGCTTGGCCGTATTCAAGCGGCACGTCGGGAAATGCGTCTTGACGCAAGGCTGTTGACATGGCGAGACCGTGGCCGGGCACCAAGTCCCGCCCCTTCTGCGTGCCGAACTCCACTCCGGCAGCAAGCAGCCGCACGCCGCTTTCGGCCAGCTGCGACACAAGGCGCGTCGCCTCCCTCGGCACAAGGCGGATGCCCTCTCCTGCCGGCACGGCATCATACGCCGACTGGCCTGAGAGCCACTGCGGAAGCGACGATGCAGACAACGCCGGCTTGCTCCCCTTACGCCCTGCCGTGCGCTTGCCGCCGCGAGGCTGCGACACTGCACTGACAGCTTCGGGCAGACGCAATGCTGCCACGAAAAGGCCCTCGCCGCGTGTGACATGAGGCATAAACCGGTATGTGTGCGCTCGGTCTGACCACCCGACAGCCACGCCAAACCGTTCCAGCCCGAGGTCTATGCTCTCCATGCCGCAGGTGTCCATAAGGTAATGCACCATCTCCTCGTTTTCCTGCCGCGAGAATGTGCAGGTGCTGTATATCAGCGTCCCGCCGCTGCGCAATGCCGGCAACACCGCGTCGGCTATCTGCCGCTGCAGCCGTGCGCACGACTCGACAAGCCCCGGCGACCACTGCGTGACAGCCTTGCTGTCCTTGCGCATCATGCCCTCCCCCGAACACGGGGCATCGAGGATTATTATGTCGAATGCCGCTCCCATTGCGCCAAGCCGTTCCGCCTGTGCCGAAGTCACCACAGAGCCAGGGCTGCCCCACTTCGTAATGTTCTCGGCAAGCACGGCGGCTCGCGGAGGCATCACCTCGTTGGAAACCAGCACCGACCCGGCAGGAAGAGCCGCAAGCGCAGCAGTGCTTTTGCCTCCGGGCGCGGCACACAGGTCAAGAACAGTGACAGGGCGGCGGTCAGCGGTACACTCCCCCACTATATGCCGCAGCACCATCGACGAGGGGTCCTGAACATACAACCCGCCCTGGTGCAACGCCGGAGCAAGCGTGAACTCAGGGCGTGACGCGAGCCAGAAGCCGCCCTCGCACCACGGCACCGGCTCGGCAGCGTCCATCCATTCCGGCAACTCGCCGGGCTTCTCCGCGTTCAGGCGCACTCCCACTGCGGGCGAACCGCCCAATGCAGTCAGCAACGCGCAGCCGTCAACGGAGGCCTCGCTGCGAACCCTCTCCACAAACGCCGGCGGCAGCACAACGCCGCAGCCAGCCATATATGTTCCACTGTCGTGTGAGTCCATGTCAATTGGCATACTTGATGTTTTCGCGGTGCTAAGGTACTAATAATTTCATTCACGGCACAGCCCCATGCCGTGTATTTTCGCCGCCACCCACACACGGCATTTGCAAAACTCCTCGTAAATTCGTACATTTGCACCAAATTAAGGACTCAAGATGACAACAACGGCGGCTCTGTACCTAATACCCGTAGGCATAAGCGACGCCCCGGCGGCTGACGTGATACCGCAGGGGACGCTCGACATAATGGGCGGCATACAGCACTTCATCGTCGAGAACGTCCGCACGGCTCGCCGGTGGCTGCGCCGCTGCATGCCTCACTGCGACATCGACGCGATGACATTCCGCGAGCTGAACCGCCACACAGACATCAGCGACGTAGCCTCGTGGCTCGACCCGCTGCGCCAGGGACTGCCCATGGGCGTGATGAGCGAAGCCGGATGCCCCGGCGTTGCTGACCCGGGAGCGTTGCCGGCGGCAATAGCCCAGCGCGAGGGCCTGCGCGTCATACCCCTGACCGGGCCGTCAAGCATACTCATGGGGCTGATGGCCTCTGGCTTCAACGGACAGGGATTTACCTTCAACGGATACCTCCCCATCGACGACGGCGCACGCGCCGCTGCCATACGCCGCCTCGAAAAGGCAGCACGCTCCACCGGGGTGACGCAGATATTCATCGAGACACCGTACCGCAACCAGAAGATGCTGCAGACGCTCGCCGACACACTGCGCCCCGACACACTGCTCACAGTGGCAGCGGCAGTCACCGACCCGCAGCACGAATCGATACTCACACTGCCAGCCGCCAAATGGCGCACCCACAAGGGAATACCGCCAAAAACGCCGGCGGTGTTCATAATAGGCAACTGACACACCATGCACCCTGACACCGGAAACAAAAACGCCTCCTCACACCAGCTCACCATCGACTTCGGCGAGCCAGAAACAACACAGCCTGCATCCAATGCCACGGCACAGCCGCACCAGCATCAGCAAGCCGGCAAGACAGGCGACAACCGGATATACTACATATCATTCGGGTCAGGCTCAAGCGGCAATGCCTCATACATCGGCAACGAGGGCGGCGGAATAATCATCGATGCCGGCATACGCGCCGAGAAAATCGAAGAATGCCTGCGCAACAACGGCATACCCATGTCCCGCGTCAAAGGGCTGCTCCTCACCCACGACCACTCCGACCATGTGCGCTACGCATACACGCTCCTGCGCCAGAACCGCCACCTCCACCTCTTCTGCTCAAACCGGGTGCTGAACGGCGTGCTGCGACGGCACAGCATCTCAAAACGCATCAAGGAATACCACCGCCCGATATTCAAGGAGATACCGTTCACCATCGCCGGCATGGAGGTGACAGCCTTCGACGTGCCGCACGACGGCACTGACAACATGGGCTTCTCCATATCATACGCCGGACGCAACTTCGTCATCGCCACCGACCTCGGCGAAGTCGCCGGACGAGCGCTGCACTACATAAGCCAGTCAAACTACCTGGTCATCGAGTCAAACTACGACGCGCGGATGCTACGCGACGGCCCGTACCCCGAATACCTCAAGGCACGCATCGCCACCGACCACGGGCACATGGACAACGCCGACACAGCGCGGCTGCTCGCCGACATCATCTCCCCAGCCCTGCGGTACATATTCCTGTGCCACCTCTCCGAAGACAACAACACGCCCGAACTCGCGCTGCACACCACGAAAGCCGCGCTCGAACAGACAGGCGTCACCGTCGGCGACTGCTCAATGAGCCTCGCCGACCGCCAGGCCGACGTAAGCCTGATGCCCCTGCCACGGTTTGACGCGACACGCCTGTTCATTTTTCATTCATAAACCGCTGACACATCAGCTGTTGCGAAAAGACGCGAAAAATAACCGAATTTTTTCGCCGAAAAATTTTGCCATGTCGAAATAAGGCAGTAACTTTGCATCGCTTTACAAGGGTGTCCCCTCCGAAAGGAGCGTGTATTCCGCCTGAAAGTTCGCCGCGAGGCGACCACAGAGGCAACGAAAGATGCCACGGCATCACCCCCCACGAATACCGGTTGACACTTGAGTAAGCCACCACGGGGTGTAGCTCAGTCCGGTTAGAGTGTGCGTCTGGGGGGCGTGAGGTCGCAAGTTCGAATCTTGTCACCCCGACCAGAAGAGGATGTTTCCGTTGGAAACATCCTCTTCTGCCTTATATGCTCCACACACCAGGACACTGGGTTAAGCCTAAATCAGGTGTTTTTGACCAAATGCGGGTTGGAAGAAAGTTGAGAATCAGGCGTAAAGCCTGACAAGGCGGACGCGAGCCAGGTGCGTTCCGCAGTTGCTTTCGCTGTGTTCCTTTCTGTTGCAAAATGAGACAGGGGTGTGCCAGATGGCACACCCCTGTCTATGAGTGGAAATATCAGGTTGGTGATATTATTTGATGACTACCTTCTGAGCCTTGCCGTTCTGAACGCGGATGAACATGCCGTTCTCCGGGTTGGCTACGCGCACGCCCTGCATGTTGTAGTACAGTGCTTCGCCTTCAGCTACTGTGATTTCGTCAACGCCGGAATACTCATCGTATTTGATAGGCAAGAGCTGGATTGCACCCTTGAAGTCTGATACGGCAACACGAACATTGTACTTGCCGGCAGCTACTGAACCAACGCCAGCGAAAGTGGTACGGAATGCGTATTCAGTGCCGTTCACTGTGCCGGTAAAGTTTGTCTTCTCTTCAGCGGGGGTGTCCTCTGCAAAGTCAACACCCACAAGGATCACGATATGGTTGAGGAGAGAAGCGTCTATGCTTTCTACTACTGCGGGTTTGAACTCAACAATTTCCTGCGATTCAGCGGGTTCGGAAACGGGGATGATTTCAGGCACGTTGTAGTACTGCTTGTACTGTGCAATCCAGCCAGAGGGAATGACATCACCAACCTCGTATGAGGGCATTTCGCCGTAGATGAGTGTGAAGTCAGTGCCATCGGTTGCGTATGTGTTGATGCCATTCTGGTAAGCAACAGTCAGGGGGAAGTCGATTACACCAGTGTTGCCGTCACCCGCAGAGTAGAAGTCCTCGATAGATGTGTAGAGGTCGAGCACTGTGAGTTTGTATGAAGCCTCGCCGGCGCGGTAGGTGGCAGTTTCGGGTGTAGTAGCCTTGATGGTTGTCTCGCCGGCAGCGACGAGTGTCACTGCGCCTGTGGCAGCGTCAACTGTAGCCACCTCGGGGTTGCTTGAGGTGTAAACGGCCACTGCGTCAGTTGTCTTGGAGAGCTCGGGAGCAGTGAAAGCCTGGCCGATGACTGCGGTGTATGAACCCTCGGGGAATGACAGGCCTGCCGGGGTGAGGGTGCTGGAGCCGCCCTGCTCTGTTTCAAATACAATCTTAGTGATCTGTGCGTTGTATTTGTTGGTCACCTGAAGAGTGTACTTTGTGCCGGCATC
>CAKUKR010000026.1 GCA_934663645.1 uncultured Muribaculaceae bacterium
AGATGGATTCGAACCACCGAAGGTATAAACCAGCAGATTTACAGTCTGCCCCATTTGGCCACTCTGGTATTCGCCCTGTTTTGAGCCTCTTGTCGGATTCGAACCAACGACCCCGAGATTACAAATCACGTGCTCTGGCCAACTGAGCTAAAGAGGCTTGTCTTTGCGGTTTCAGCCACACGCCAAAAGGCGTTGTCCGAAATCGAGTGCAAAGTTAGGGAGTTTTTCTGACCCCGCAAAATATTTCGAGAAAAAAATGCACTTCTTGTGGTCATTTTGCGGTTTTGAGGTGTCATCTTCACTTCCTGCGAGGCGAAACCGGTGAGGAAACCCCGGCAGGACTCGCCATTGGCGCCGCTGGTCACTCAACGGTGACGGATTTTGCGAGGTTGCGCGGCATATCCACGTTCTTGCCTCTGTTGATGGCGATGTAGTACGACAGCAGCTGCAGAGGTATCGTGGTGACAATAGGCGACAGCATCTCTGGCACATCCGGGACCTCGAGCACATAATCGGCTATGTCGCGTATCTGCGAATCTCCCTGTGACACTATGGCGAGTGTGCAGCCCTCACGAGCCTTGACCTGCTGCACATTGCTGACTATCTTGTCATACAGGTGGTCATTAGGGGCAATGATGACCGAGGGCATTTCAGCGTCGATGAGCGCAATCGGGCCGTGTTTCATCTCGGCTGCCGGGTAGCCCTCGGCGTGGATATATGATATTTCCTTAAGTTTCAGCGCACCCTCGAGAGCTACTGGATAGCTGTAGCCGCGACCGAGGTACAGGAAATTGCGTGCGTAGGTGTAGCGCAGTGACAGACGCTCAATCTGCGGCGCGAGTTTCAGCACCTCTTCTACTATAGAGGGCATCCTGAGTATCCATTTGCCGAGCTCCTCAATGTCATCCTCGGGCATTGTCTTCTTGAGCTGGGCTATGGTGAGCGCGAGTATGGTCAGCACCATCACCTGGCCGGTGAAGGCCTTGGTGGAAGCCACGCCGATTTCAGGGCCGACGTGGATGTATGTGCCGCTGTCTGTGGCTCGCGGTATTGACGAGCCTACTACATTGGATATGCCGTATACGAATGCCCCTTGCTTCTTAGCCAGCTGTATGGCTGCGAGAGTATCGGCAGTTTCTCCGGACTGTGATATTGCGAGCACGACATCTCCCGGGCCGATAACCGGGTTTGAATATCTGAACTCGCTGGCGTATTCCACCTCAACGGGTATGCGGCACATGTCCTGAAGAAGGCGTTTTCCGATGAGACCGGCGTGCCATGACGTGCCGCAAGCGACGATGATGATGCGGCGTGCATCGAGGAACTTCTCCTTGTTGTCATAAACTCCGTTCAGCATCATTCGCTTGCCGCCCTCGATGACGCGGCCTCGTATGCAGTCCAGGAGCGTTGAGGGCTGTTCAAATATCTCCTTGAGCATGAAATGCGGGTAACCGCCCTTCTCGAGCTGGGAAATGGACCATTCGAGTTTCTTGACGCTGACGGTAGACTCCTCGTTCTTTAGGTTGAGCAGGCGCAGCGGCTTGCCTCGGCGTATCAGGGCAATCTGTTCGTCCTCGAGGTAGACCACATTCTTGGTATACTCAACAAACGGCGTAGCGTCTGAGGCGAGGAATGTCTCGTTGTCTCCCACCCCGATGACTAGCGGGCTGCTGTTGCGTGCGGCGACAATCGTGCCGGGGTCGTCCTTGGCAATCACGGCTATGGCATACGCGCCGACAACTTGCTTCAGGGCTACGCGGACTGCCTCGACGAGGGAGCAGTCGTTTTCGAGCCGGACGAACTCGATGAGCTGCGCGAGGACCTCGGTGTCGGTCTGGGAATAGAACTTGCAGCCGTGTTCGACGAGCGCGTCTTTGAGCAACTTGTAATTCTCGATAGTGCCGTTATGGACTATGGCGAGGTTGCCGTCCTCGCTGTAATGGGGATGCGCATTGCAGTCAGAGGGTTCGCCGTGTGTCGCCCAACGGGTGTGGGCTATGCCGTAAGTGGCTTGCGTGTCCTTGTCCTTGCAAAAGTTGACAAGGTTATCCACCTTGCCGTGAGTCTTGTATATATTAATCTTGCCTTCTCGACCGAGGGCGATGCCGGCACTGTCATATCCACGGTATTCGAGGCGGTAAAGCCCCTTGATGAGAACATCGTAAACGTTACGGTCTCCTACATATCCTACAATTCCGCACATACTTGCTTAAAAGAGATGGGTTATGATGTTGCTATAAAGCGGCAGTGGCGTGCTTCCGGCTAGAGGCCCGAAAAACGTGCTGACCGACGGATAAGTAACGCGGCATGAAAACCGATATTACTATTTATCGACAAAGGTACAAAAAATATTCGGGATAAACAAGGCACGCACCTTCCGCGAGGGAAGATGCATGCCGAAAGTGTGTATGTCTGATAAAATTATCAATCCTCGTTGAGGTTCACACGCTTGAATGCAGCGACTGCGAGGCCTTTCTTGACAGACTCAAGATACTGGCCTACGGTCATCTTGCCGTCGCGGTGGTATTCCTGCTCCATGAGGCAGTTCTCCTTGAAGAACTTGTTCATGCGTCCCTGTGCGATGTTCTTGATCATCTGCTCGGGGAGGTTAGCAGCCTTGGCCTCTGCGGTGGTCTTTGCAATTTCGCGAGCCTTGTCAGCTTCTTCCTGAGTGAGCCAGCCCTTGGCCATGTTGGACTCGATGTGGTCTTCGCTGTCAACGAGGTTGGGGTTGATGCCAGCCTTGCGGATGGCAGCTTCGACAGCTTTGTGTACCTGCTCTGCCTTTGTCTTCTCGACAGCCACGGTGTACTCGCCGTCCTTGATGCTCTGGGGGACGCTGTCGCGGTCAACTGCCACGGGGTTCATTGCAGCAACCTGCATGGCGATTTCCTTGCCGGTGTACTCGTCGATGCCTTCCATGTTGAGGCCAACGATTGTAGCGAGTTTGTTGCCAAGGTGATCATAACCAGCAACAGAGGGAGCTTCGACATATTCGTATGCGCCGAGTTCCATCTTCTCGCCAGTCTTGCCGATTTCGTCTGTAATTTTCTCCTCAACAGTGCGGTCGCCGATTTTGAGGGCCTTCACCTCGTCGAGGGACTTGGCTGAAGCGGCAAGAGCGGCGTCGAGGATGTCCTTTGTGAGCTGACGGAAAGACTCGTTCTTTGCCACGAAGTCAGTTTCGCACTTGAGAGCGACGATGGCGGCGAAACCGGGTTTCACAGCTGAGAGGACACAGCCCTCGGCAGCCTCGCGGTCTTCGCGCTTAGCAGCCACAGCCTGTCCTTTCTTTCTGATAATCTCGATAGCGGCATCGATGTCGCCGCCAGTTTCTGCGAGAGCGTTCTTGCAGTCCATCATGCCGGCACCGGTCATGTGGCGGAGCTTTTTGATGTCTTCTATATTTACTGCCATTGTATTCAGTTTATTAGGTTATAAAAATGAGAGGAGAGAAGAAGTGAGGGGTGCTATTTCACTCTGCTGCGGGAGCTTCTTCAGCCTTGGGAGCTTCCTCGGCTGCGGGAGCGGGCTGTTCAGCAGCTTCGTTGCGGCGCACGCGGCGACGCTTTCCGGGGACAGGCTGCTCGGCAGCGTCCTTGTCCTCGGGAGTGTCGAGTTTCTCGACCTTGCGCTCCTCGAGGCCCTCTGCCATAGCGGAGCAAACAGCGTCGAGGATAACCTCGATGCTCTTGGATGCGTCGTCGTTGGCGGGGATTACGAAGTCGATGTCCTCGGGGTTGGAGTTGGTGTCAACGATGCCGAACACGGGTATGCCGAGACGCTTTGCCTCTGCCACAGCGATATGCTCTTTGAGCACGTCAACCACGAACAGTGCCGAGGGGAGTCGGTTGAGGTCGGCGATAGAGCCGAGGTTCTTCTCGAGTTTGGCACGCTGGCGGGAAATCTGCAGTCTCTCTCGCTTGGAAAGTCTGTCGAATGTTCCGTCCTTCTCCATCTTGTCGATAGAAGTCATTTTCTTGACAGCCTTGCGGATAGTGGGGAAGTTTGTGAGCATACCGCCCGGCCAACGCTCGATGACGTAAGGCATGTTGATTGAAGCAGCTTTCTCAGCCACAGCCTCCTTGGCCTGCTTCTTCGTAGCGACGAATAGGACACGCTTGCCGCTCTTGGCGATCTGCTTGAGGGCAGCGGCAGCCTCGTCTATCTTGGCTGCGGTCTTGTAGAGGTCGATGATGTGGATGCCGTTGCGCTCCATGAAGATGTAGGGCGCCATAGCGGGGTTCCATTTTCTTTTGAGGTGTCCGAAGTGACAACCTGCGGCGAGAAGTTGTTCAAATGTGGGTGTTGCCATTTGTTTGATAAGTGTTTACGTTCTGTTGAAATACAATTCTGAAGTAGGGAACGTGTCCATCTCCGGAATTTAGATACTAAACTCATGCCGTGGGATATGGCCGCCACGGCTTCGGCCTGATGTGTCCTTGCCTGTTTTCGCTGCTCGAGAGTGGCAAAACCGGCATCGGCAATTTCATTTACATGGGGAAGACGGCTGCGACAGGAGACATCCCGTCGAGTCGTCTGCCCGATATCGTCGTCATGCCGCTGCGGGAGAGCCTCTGTCTGAAGAGAATAAGCCACGCAGCGAGCGATGCGGTTGTCAACGTTTCGAGAACTGGAAGCGTTTGCGAGCCTTGGGACGACCCGGTTTCTTGCGCTCTACGACGCGGGCATCGCGCGTCATGAAGCCTTCTGCACGGAGAGCGGCCTTGTCCTCGGGGTTAACCTTGACGAGGGCTCGCGCGATAGCGAGGCGGAGAGCTTCTGACTGTCCTTTGTAGCCGCCGCCATCGAGGTTGACCTTGATGTCATACTTGTCCTCGACACCGAGTGTCAACAGGGGCTGTTTCACCACATACTGAAGAATAGATGAGGGGAAGTAATCATCGAGGGAGCGTTTGTTGATAGTTATAACTCCGGAACCTTCGGAGAGGTAAACGCGAGCCACAGCGGCCTTGCGACGGCCAATTGCATTGATTTTTTCCATCTTCTATTATTTCAATTTATTGATGTCGATAGTTTTGGGATTCATGTCACCGAAGGGATGCTCTGCAGAGTTGAAAACGTGGAGGTTCTTGAGCTGGGCAGCGCCGAGCTTGGTCTTGGGGAGCATACCTTTTACCACTTTTATGAAGAGGGGGTGCTTGCCGTTGCGAAGTGTAGCCTTGTACGACTTCTTCATGAGGTCGGCGGGAGTGAATGCACGCTGTCCGCCGGGGTAGCCGGTATAGCGCAGGTATTCGTGGTTTTCAAACTTGTTGCCGGTCATCCGCACTTTGTCTGCGTTGATGATGATCACGTTGTCACCGCAGTCCATGTGGGGGGTGTACTCTGGTTTGTACTTTCCACGGAGGATTTTGGCGACTACTGAGCAGAGACGGCCGAGCACCATGTCGGTTGCGTCTATCAGCACCCACTCCTTGGTGATTTTGTCAGGAGTGACTGACTGTGTCTTATAACTTAAAGTATCCACTTCTTTCGATGCGTTTAATTAATTAATTTATTGACAGTTAGCACGTGGAATGTCCGGCCAGAGACACGCCGCTGCCGCACTGTCGAACGACGTTTGGATATAATCGGCTTGCAAAAGTACTAATAATCTGCGATATGGCAAAATATTTTTTTCATGGCGCGTTTTTATATCCTCCCGAGCTCGCGGTCGCGGTGCTGTTTGTCGGCTGCCTGCTTGAGTTGCAGCTGGCGGCGATGCTCCTCGCGCTCGGTGTTGCGAGCCTCGAACTTTTCACGCAGGGCGGCTATGTCGTCCACGGGAGCGAGGCCGAAATCCGGCGCAATGGAGAGCATGTAGTCGAAGGCCTGGGAATAGTCGAGATGCTGCTCGCGGGCGTATGTATTGACAGCGGCCTTGACCTCGCCGAGCAATGGTGTTGGGCCGATGCCGAACACGTCCATTATCTCGTTGCCGTTTATCACGGCTGGGGCAGTGCGCATGGCATCCTCGCGGCGTATCTGGTCGAGCCGCTGGCGCACCTTTGCGAAAGTGTCGAGTATCCTCCGCACCTTGACCGCGTTCTTCGAGGTCAGGTCTGCCTCGGCGAGTATCATGAGGTCGTTCAGGTCGTCTGGGTCGCCGGCATCGGCGATCATTCGGCGGACGGCTGAATCGGTGACACCCTCCTCCCCTATCTGCTGGGGGCGCATGTGCAGCCCTACGAGTTTCGCCACATACTTCATCTTGACATTCATGGGGAGCTTCATCTTGCGGAATATGCGCTCTACCATCTTCTCTCCGATGAAATTGTGGTTGCGGAACGTCCAACCGGTCTGTGGGGAATACTGCTTGGTAGCGGGCTTTGCGATGTCGTGCATAAGCGCAGCCCAGCGCAGCCATTCGAAACCTGAAACGGCAGCCACGTTGTCCACCACCTGGAGCGTGTGGGCGAAATTGTCCTTGTGCCCGCGCCCGTCAATGGTCTCCACCCCCTTGAGGGCGACGAGCTCCGGGAAGATGAGTTCGAGCAGTCCCGACATGTCGAGCAGCTTGAATCCTATAGAGGGTTTTGGGCTGCGGAGTATTTTGGAAAGTTCGGTATTGATGCGCTCCTTGGTGATTATTGATATGCGCTCGCGGTTGCGGCATATTGCGTCGAAGGTGGCGCGGTCGATGCGGAAGTTTAGCTGTGTGGCAAAACGGATGGCCCGCATCATGCGCAGGGGGTCGTCGGAGAAGGTGACATCCGGGTCGCGGGGTGTGCGCAACAGCTTGTTGTGAAGGTCTACAAGGCCGTTGTAAGGGTCAACAAGATCGCCGAAGCTGCCCTCGTTGAGCGACAGGGCGAGTATGTTGATGGTGAAGTCGCGGCGAGCCTGGTCGTCAGCGAGCGTTCCGTCCTCGACTATGGGGTTGCGGCTGTCTCGGGTGTACGACTCACGGCGAGCGCCCACAAACTCAAGCTCATATCCACGGTATTTCACCTGCGCCGTGCCGTATGTGGCAAACACCGACAGGCAGGCGCCTTTGCCGAGCCGGGCAGCCACTTCCTGCGCCAGCCCGATGCCGCTGCCGACGGCGACGAAATCGATGTCGGAGGAATGCCGCTTGAGGAAAATGTCGCGCACATACCCGCCGATGACGTATGCTTGGCAACCGAGAGCATCGGCTGCCTGGCCTACGATACGGAATATTTCGCTGTCTATGTCCTCCCGAAGGTTCATTGTCATATCAAGTTGGCGATTTCCTCGTTGCCGACGGTTATGGCCTCAAGCCCGTTGGCGGTGGCAATGTATGTGTTCTCGACGCCGACTGCGCCGACATGAGGAATTACGAATTTCGGCTCAAGGGCAATGGTCATGCCTTCCTGCAGGATGTCGCGTGACCGTTCCATGACGACGGGCAGCTCATTGAGTTCGATGCCCACCCCGTGGCCAATGAAGGCGACCCTGCGCTTGTGTCCCATGAAATACTTTTCCAGTCCGCGCTCGCGAGCCATCTCGACAGCCTTGCGGTACATGTCTGCTACAGGAGTGCCTGGTTTGCATTTTTCGAGTTCATGGAGGATGTCACATGAGCAGCGGTGCGCGAGCATGGCAGTCTGCGGCAGGTCGCCGACACGCCAAGTGCGTGTCATGTCAGACTGGTAGGCGTTGAACGCGCCGTTCATGTCAACCATCACGGCCGTCCCGACCATGATTTCCTTGCCGTCAGCGCCGACCGGGAGTGTCGGGTCAACACCGGCGCCGCCCATGGAGAAGTCGTAAGGTGAGGGACAGTCGGCATTGTCGCCGCTGATGACCGAGCCGAGGTTGATCTGCATCAGGCGGCCGCTCACGCGCGGATAGCCCAGACAGCCCTTCTTGCGCAGCTCGCCCTCAATGGCAATCTGGAGCTCCACGTCGGTCATCCCCTCGCGGTACAGGTCGGGTACTTTGGCGTATACCGAAGCCTGCAACGCGCCGTCCACACGCATCTGCTTCTGCTCCCATTCTGTCTTGACCATACGCGCATGTCGCATTGTCAGCGTACAGTCAACAGTCTCGATGCCGCCGAAGGCCTTCTTGATGCGTTCCACTTCGGAATATGGCAGCTCTCCATGCTCTATGCCGAGCTTGGCAGGAACTGCCTCGCCGAGTTCGGCAAGCATTGCGGGGATTTGCTCAACCTTGCGTATCACACGCACCATGTCGCCCTGCAAGTGTTCGGGGCAGATGGTGAACCATACGGGATTCCCCTGTGCCGGCACCCACACATACCCTCTGAAGAAGCGTAGCGTGAGGTAGCAGATGTTGGGGTTTGCCCCGATTAGGCACGCCTCGATACCGTCACGGAGCATCTGGCTGCGCACTTTTTCTATATGGAGGTTCACTTCGTCGCGCAGGTCGCAGGGGATAAACTGCGTTGCGCGGCACTGTATGTCTATTTCGTTCATTTGGAATAACTGTTTTATCGGTTCAACAATACGACGCCGAGGTTGTTGATGCCTTGCACGTCGGGGGTGGTCATAATATGGTGCAGTGAGACCTGCCACTGGTCGGTAACAGTCACGGGGACAGTGTCCGCGACCTCGTACAGGCCGTACCGGCCTACGCCGAGGAATGTCCCGGCCACGCCGGCGACAGCCACGGAAACGGTGTCTGTGGCAAACACACCGCGGCTGTCGGCCTGTTCCATTTCCAGCCATAGCCGGGTATAGGGGAACAGGTCGTTATGGCGCACCACAATCACCATGTCGTAGCGGCCAGGAGCGACGGAGTCCTTCGACTGCGGCGCGAAGTCTTTGCCGTCGAGCGTGTTCCAGCCGTCGGAGGGTATGTCATAGAACTGGGAAAAAGCGGGT
This sequence comes from uncultured Muribaculaceae bacterium, assembly GCA_934663645.1. Classification (GTDB taxonomy): domain Bacteria; phylum Bacteroidota; class Bacteroidia; order Bacteroidales; family Muribaculaceae; genus Lepagella. The sequence goes on from CAKUKR010000026.1 coordinate 8,814, forward strand.
GTCTGCTGCGAGCATGCCGAACAGCATGCTGCCGCAGCAGCCAGGGCCACTAAGCAAGCGAACAGGTCACTTGCCCTCGCGGTTCTCCTTGTTGCCCCCTTTGCTCTCCTTGTTCTCACGTGCTTTCTGCTGGCTGTCCTGTCGCTGTTGTCCTCGCGGCTGTTTCTTGCGAGGGGGTCGTTGGCGGTCGTTTTTTCCGCCCTCTCCGTTTTTGCTCTTGGGCTGGTCGCCACGGCGGGGGTTGTCCCCCTTGTCTGGCTGGCGGTCGATTTTGTCTCCTTTTTCCCGGCGCGGCTGCTGGCTGCCCTTGCCCTTGCCGCTGCGCTTGCGCCGCCGCGACTTGTCAAAGCGTGTCAGGCTGTCCTGTTCGGAGAGGTCGACGAATTCGGGTATTCGCTCTGCCTCGTCGTCAGCCTTCTCAAGGAGCGCATCGACCTTGACACCCTGTTTGTTGAGGGCAATAATCTCATGGGCTCGGCGGGCGGAGATGGTGACAAGGTTGGCTGGCACAGACTTGTCTGTGGAGTATGTGATCTCACGCTTCAGGATGTCGGCCTTGAAGAGGAAATAGTCGGCATCCTTGGCCTGGAGGACTACATCCTTGTGCGGCATCTTGTTCTGTGATTCAGCGTAAACAGCGGCCTCGAAATTGAGGCAGCATTTCAGCTTGGCGCACTGGCCGGCGAGTTTCTGCGGGTTCATCGACAGGTCCTGCATACGCGCCATTGACGTGCCTACGGATACGAAATGCGACATCCAGCTGGCACAGCACAGGGGGCGTCCGCACGGGCCGATGCCGCCTATGCGCCCGGCCTCCTGCCGTGCGCCGATCTGCTTCATCTCGATGCGCACCTTGAAGGCATCTGCAAGCAGGCGTATCAGCTTGCGGAAATCGACTCGCTCGTCAGCGATGTAATAGAATATGGCCTTGCCGCCGTCGCCCTGATACTCCACGTCGCCGATTTTCATGTCGAGGCCGAGGTCGGCTGCGATGCGGCGTGAGCGTATCATGGTGTCGAGTTCACGAGATTTCGCTTCCTCAAACTTGTCGAGGTCTGACTGGCGGGCCTTGCGGAAGATCCGCTTGATTTCCGATTCTCGTTTCAGGTTGGCCTTGTGCACCTGGAGCGGCACGAGCGGCCCCACCATGGCTACCTGTCCTATGTCATGCCCTGGCGAGGCCTCGACAGCCACCATGTCGCCAATCTTGAGGTCGAGCTTTTCAACATTGCGGTAAAAGCCGCAGCGGGTGTTCTTGAACTGCACCTTGACCAGCTCGCAGTCAGCCACAGAGGTGATGTCGCCGAGCCAGTTAGTGGCGGAGAGCGTATACCGCGGCTCGCGTATGCTCTTCAGGTCGCGGCCGTGCCAACTGCTCTCGGGGGTTTCGTTTTCGATACCCTCCTTGACCTCCTCATCGTCAACGGGCTTGAGCGGGGCTGTGTCCGTGTCATCGGCAATGTCGGGAATGTCGTCGGCGTCGGCGTCTGTGACAGCCTCCGCCTCGAGGGACGCAGTCGCCGATGCATCAACGGCCTCTGACGCCTCGGCGGCTACCGAACCATCCTTTGGAGGCAGCTGAGCAGGGTCAGTGATGTTGTTGTCAGTCTCCTTCATCACTTGGCATAGCTTACGGCACGGGTTTCACGGATGACCGTAATCTTCACCTGGCCGGGATATGTCATTTCGTCCTGAATCTTCTTGGCAATCTCGGCAGAGAGCTTTTCGGTTTCCACGTCGGTTATCTTGTCTGCGCCTACGATGACACGCAGCTCACGCCCGGCCTGTATAGCGTAAGTCTTGATCACGCCGGGGTAAGAGAGAGCGAGCTGCTCGAGGTCGTTTAGACGCTTTATGTAAGCCTCGACAATCTCGCGGCGTGCGCCAGGGCGTGCGCCGGAGATTGCATCGCACACCTGCACTATCGGCGCGAGCAGTGAAGTCTGCTCCACCTCGTCATGGTGCGAGCCGATGGCATTGCAGATGTCGGGTTTCTCCTTGAACTTTTCGGCGAGCTTCATGCCGAGGAGTGCGTGCGGCAGCTCCGGCTCATCGTCAGGCACCTTGCCAATATCGTGCAACAGACCGGCACGGCGTGCCTTTTTTGGGTTTAGCCCGAGCTCAGAAGCCATGACAGCGCACAGGTTGGCAGTCTCACGCGAGTGCTGCAACAGGTTCTGTCCGTATGAGCTGCGGTATTTCATTCGTCCGACCATTCGTATCAGCTCCGGGTGCAGGCCGTGGATGCCGAGGTCGATAGCCGTGCGTTTGCCCGTCTCGACAATTTCCTCCTCCACCTGGCGGCGCACCTTGGCAACGACCTCCTCGATGCGTGCCGGGTGTATGCGACCGTCCACAACAAGCTGGTGCAGGGCAAGGCGGGCGATTTCGCGGCGCACTGGATCGAACCCGGAGAGTACAATTGCCTCGGGGGTGTCATCTACTATTATTTCCACGCCTGTGGCAGCCTCGAGTGCACGTATGTTGCGACCCTCACGGCCGATAATCTTGCCCTTGATTTCGTCATTGTCAATGTGGAACACGGTGACAGCATTCTCTACAGCAGTCTCGGTGGCAACTCGCTGAATTGACTGTATGACAATACGTTTTGCCTCCTTTCCGGCGGTCATCTTGGCATCATCCATGATGTCGTTGATGTAGCTTTGGGCAGCTGTCTTGGCCTCGTCTTTGAGCGACTCGATGAGTTTCTCGCGAGCCTCATCGGCGGAAAGCCCGGATATGTGCTCCAGTTCCTCACGGGCCTGCATCATCACCTGTTCAGCCTCACGTCCGCGTTGTTCTATCTGACGCTCGCGGTTGTCAAGTGTGGCGGCACGCTGGTCGAGTTCGTTGCGGCCTTTGCTGATTTCGCTCTGCTGGTCACGCAGCTGCATCTGTATCTGCTTGGTGCGGGCTTCTGCCGACTGCACGCGCTGCATCTTCTTGGCGACCTCTCGCTCGGCGTCGTTGATGAGCTTCATGCTCTCCTCCTTGGCTTCGAGCAGTTTCTTCTCTCGTATCACGTCAGCCTCGCGGCGAGCCTCCTCCACATTGCGCTGCGCATCGGCAATGAGGAGGTTGGCGTTAGACTTGGCGTTGCGCGTTATCAGCATCCGGGCGACGAAATACCCGGCTGCCGCAGCCACGACTGCCGCTATCAGTATCCATATAAGTGTATCCATATCGGTTATCTATATAGTTGGTTCATAAATGTCACAACAGCCCGGCATCCTGAACGGACGCCGCGACAGGCACCTGCGCAACATTGGGGACTGTTCGGGGAATACGAGCGGACGGTGCCGGGCAGCACACGCCTTGCAAGTGGCATAAACGGCCGGCGCAGAAACCGGCAAAGCGTGAACGCAGTCGTCACCGCTGTTCCAGCAGGTCGTCAAGGCTTGCATCCAACTGCTCCACGGCATTGGCTGCATCGCCGTAGCGTTTGCGCAGGGTGAGGAAAAGGTGGGCAAACTGATACGAAATCATCGCCAACAGCTCACGGTCACTGCGTCGCGGATACTGCTTCTTCCACTTGTTGTATAGTTCGCAGACGCTCTCTTCGGCTTCCCGGACATCAGCCTGGGCGTCGAAACCGACATTGAGGCTGATGCGCTCGCCGGCTATATTGATGAACATCTGCACGTTGTCTTTCTTTTCCACCGATTCATTCCTTAAGTTGAGAAATGCATCTGTCTATCTCCCTGATCATGGCGTCCACCCGCCGCCGGGCCTTGACTATCGCGTCGGGCGAGGCCGCGAGGCGGTGCGACATGCTCAGGTATTCCAAGTCTGTTCGTGCTTGCGTGAGCTGCTCTTGCAGACTTGCGTTTTCGGCACGCAGGGTCGCTATTTCGCTGCGGAGAGCGTCATTCTCGCTGCGGGCCTGCTTATATCTCTGACCCAGCAGTTCCAGTTTCCTTCCGGCTCGGGAAATCAGCTCGTTCAGCGCGACTGCCATAATACCAATTTTTCACAAAATTAATGATTTCCGGGCAGACCGCCAAACCAAAAGCGCATTTTTTGCGGCAAAAATTCACCTCCCAACCACCAACCATTTGATTATCAAAAAAATGGCTGCTGCATTTTTTGTTCCCCAGCGGCAGAAAACGAGGCAAAAAACAGAGGGCATACACCCCTAAAAACAGGTGTATGCCCCATATTGGGATTGACACGCATTTCCAAGAAATGCGGCAGTGATTTATCGTACGACAACCTTGCGGGTCTTGCCGCCGACAGTCACCATATAGATGCCGCCGTCAAGCGGGAAGGCGTTGCTGCTGCCGTTCAGCGTGGCTTCTGTCACCTTGACACCGCCGAGGGTATATACTGCAAGGTTCTCGCCTTCATACCCGTTGACGATAATCTGCCCATTGCCTCCGGCTACCGAGCCGCGTCCGTCCATTGTCATCAGCACGCCGCTGTTGTCGCCTACTACCTCAATGCTCTCGATGATGCAGTAATTGTGGTTGACGCCAAAAAGTGCGTCGAGGTAAATCTGTACCCACTTCTGGCCGAGCATGGATGCCGGGAGTTCAATCTCCGCAGTTTCCCACACATTGTCCTGGTCTGAAAGAGCACATTCATGCAGCGTCTCTGGAGTCTCCATGCCGTAGAGAGCGCCAAGCACCTTGAGGTTGGACGCCTGGTCTCCGGCGAAGTATTCCACCTTGACAGTCACCTTGGTATGTCCCTCGGTAGAGAAGCGCGGCAAGCCGAGGATGCCCTCATCGGTCTTGTCCTTTTCGCCGTATCCAACGAGAGCGATGGTTTCGAGGCCTTCCCACTCAGTAGCGATGTCCTTGAGCATATACATGCCCCAGCCCACCTTGCTGTCGCGAGAAGTGTAGTCTACCCAAGGCTGGTAGTCAAACTCGCCGTTCTCGAAGTCCTCCTTCATGTTGGGATGGAGTATGTAGGCCGGGCCGAGCTGCACGTTGAACGCCATTACCTTGTCGTTCGAGCCGGCAGCGTTCTGCGTGGTCACACCGAGAGAATATATGTTCTGCGTCCAGCCTTGCGGCATGTTGAAAGTGCCGGAGGTAACGCCAGTGCCGACGGGTGTCTCTTCCCAGCGGCCAGTCTCGGGATTCTTGATAGCGAAGTTGTACTGCACGGTTGCGGGGTCAACATATCCGCCGGCCTTCTCGGCATCGGGAGCTTCCCAGGTCATAGCCACGCTCATCATGTCGGGGCTCACGACACCAGTGAGGTTCTTGACGCTGCCTGGAATGGCAACGCCGGTATATACATTTACAACTGCGCGTTCGCCGGTTGCATCGCCGTTTGAAACGACTACGGAGATAGTGTTGTCGCCCTGAACGGTATTTACAGTGGCAGACACCTCCTGACCGGGAGCGCCGGTGACTGTAACCGTGTTTTCAGCAGTGACAGCCGCAGTGAGCTGAGTGCCGGCTGCGATGTCCTGGCCGCCGGTGGTCTTGGTCGGCATCGTGAATGTCACTGTTGCCTGCAATGTGCCGTTCTCGCCCGGTGTGGCAACGATGTTTGTTGCAACTGCCGGCGACTCAGGCGTGATAGAATTGTCCTCGATGCGGATGCTCTTGACCACGCAGCCGATTTCCTCGACGGCAGTGGTGCAGCGTATGCCTATATAGTAATTGCCGGCCTCCGGCACCTGGAACATCGGGTTGCCGTACTCCTTGAAGTCACGGGACTGCGGAGAGAATTTGGGCAAGATGACATTGCCTTTCATCATCTCGGGATCGGGATAGTCGCCATAGTACACTTCAAGGTAAGTGTTGGGATAGATGTTGGCCTTCTTCATGCACTCCATGTAGAATGAGTAGTACTTCGAGGCGTCGGGGAAATTGACAGGCGGGAGGAAAATCCAGTCGTCACCCTCGGGAGCTTCGTCCACCTGGCCTGAATACCAGCCGTAGTCCCAGTCAGAATAATACCAAGTCTCGTCGTCGCCGTTGGCATTGACGATAGTCATCATGTCAAGCATCTCGGGTGTGCAGTCTATGCGGACAGGGAGCTGCCAAGCCGCACCGGCCTTGATTTCGTTGGAGAATGCAGGTGTAGAGCGCATCTCGTCGCATACTGCCACGACCGAAGCCTGCCACTTCTGGTAGGGAGCATCGTCAGGAATTGTGATGTCATATGAGGTGCGCTTGGTAGTGCCTTGCAGCTCATTGTTCAGGTAAACCTCGTATGTCATGTTGTCAGTGTTGAGGTATCCTCCGTTCACGCCCTCTGTCACAGGTGCCCAATGCAGCTTCTTCTCATTGAGGATTACGCTCTTGGGTGCCTGCGGGCGGTCCTTGCCTACATACAGCTTGACTGTAATCTCAGCGCTTGCATGGCCGTTGTATGCGGCAGACATGCCGAAAGTGTGGAGCGCGCTGGAGACATTTGCCACGGGCACTGTCACTTCAGCGCCGGGAGCTGCCTTGCCAGTAGAATTCTGTACGCCGTCTACTGTGAATTTCCAGTCCAGCTCGCCGTCCAACGCAGTGCCGGCAGTAGTCTCTGAGGGCATGGCGTATGTGATAGAGCCGGTGGTTGCCCCGGGTTCGAAGTCAACGCTCTTCAGCTCGGGACGACGCGGCGAATCAGCTGTCACCGACTTGTTGTCTACATACAGGAACGAGAATGCGTCGCCGCCTTCGTACGAATCAACCAGCGTCAGCGTGCCTGTCTTGGCGTCAATGGTATAGAGGTCAGACCCCCATTCGCCGCCTCGCTTGTCATAGTTGTAGTTCCAATAATAGAGGTCTTCAGACGGGCTGTAGGCGAGGCCGGTGACATACATTGCCAGGTCCTTGTCGATAGTGAACAGCACAGTCTGGTCGCCGGTCTGCTTGTCGATGCGCACGAACTGGCTCATCATGTTGATGCCATAGATGTTCTTGTCTATCGGATTGTAGCACATTGAGAGGCACTGGCGGCGGAAATCGGTGGCGTTATTGCCGTAATCCTTGATGACCTGGTAGTTGAACTTGTCTGTGCCGGAAGTCTTCATGAACAGGGCAGTTGCAGCTTCCTCCTCATCGTCTGTGCCGTAACCGTACACGGTGTCGGTGTCAGAATCGTAGCAGGCATTTACGAACCAGCCCACATCGATGCAGTTCTCATCGGTCTCGTCAGTAACGATTGCCCCGGTCTTGAGGTCGAGCTCGAAGTATTCCTGTCCCCAGAAATAGCCGTACTCAAACCAATGCTCGAAACCGCACAGGCGGCCGTTGCGCACCCAAGCGGTATTCAGCTGCGCATAGCCATGGTCCATGGTAAACAAGGGGTCTTTCCACACCTTGGAAAAGCCTTTCTGGTCAAAGCGGTACAGACCATGGTCATTGCCGCCCTGCCCTGCTGTGAGATAGCCATAGAGCTCCGTTCCGCCGGCCGTCACACGCATAGGTGCATACTCCGGAGACGACACAGTGGTGTTGGCACTGGTAGAGAGTACCGACGCGGGGGTCATGCCGCGCGACACGCGCGTGTCAACACGCTGGAAACGGTTGACCGGACCGTTCTTGCGGAGCGGAGAGTCCGCGGGCGGTGTCAATGCCCACGCAGCCATGCTGCCAGCGCACAATGTCACTGCCGCCGCTGCATACAAATAGATTTTTTTCATTTTAGGTATGATTGTTATTAGGGTATTCCCGAGGGGGGAGGCAGTGCTTGCCTCCCCTCCCGGGTAATTAGGTTTGTTACTTCACAGATACTTTTTTTCCGTTGATAATATAGATGCCGGCGGGAAGACGCTTCACGTCTGCGCCTGTAGCGTTGTCAAGCAGCTTGACACCTGACAGCGTGTAGACTGCTCCAGCCATTTCATCGTCAGCAAATATGCCGTCAACACCGCTGTTGGGGTTCTCCATCTCCACATTGACTTCACGCTCAAGTTCATTCTCGGTGAATGTCACATCCACAGTCTCGTCATAGTATTCGCCATAGCTGAAGTTCAGACGGTACTTGCTGTTCATCACAGCGTCGCGGAGGTCGATGCGGTATGTGCCCTCATCGTCAGTCTTGGCCTTGATGTTCACGCCGTTGCCGGAGAGAGTCACGTCAACGCCTGAAAGGCCGGTATGGCTGTCCTTGTCAGTCACGTTGCCGAACACGGCTGCTGTCGGCACATACTGGCCGAGGCGCATCACGGGTACGCCAAGGTCGGAAATGGTGTATGCAGTTTCCTCGAGGCCGGTGGTGGCCGAGCGAGCTATGACATTTGCCTTGTAGTTGCCATCGAGACAGAAATACAGCAGGCTGCTCGGGCCGGAAGACTTGACCACCATCTGCAGTGATTTGCCGCCGTACTGGTATGCCCGGTCCAGAGGAAGGGTGACAAGCTGGACGGGGTGTTGGTTGTCGCCTGCGGTGCTTATCTCAATCTCACCGTCGAAATACGGGGTCAGACCCTGGATGCTTGCGGGGGTGATGGCATTGGGGTCAAACGCTGTTGCATCTGTTTCCAACAGGTAGAGCTGGACTGTATACTTGCGTGTTGCAGGTTCACGGGCAGGTGCTGAATATCCGTAATCGTCGCCATAGCCGCTGTCGTCGCCATCGTCGCCATAGCCGTAGCCGCTGTCATCGCCGTCGTCGTCACCGTCGTCACCGCCTGGAGCCGGGGTGCTTTCGGGGAAGTAGCCGTAGAATGAGACGGAACTGAAACGGTCACCCGTGCTGAGTCCGGAGAGCATCTCGGCCGGATAGATGACCTGCGACTCGCTGTATGACCACAGAGGATTGAACGGTGCCACATACCCGTATGAGTCAACATCCCACTCGCCTACCAGCGTACCATCGCCGGGAAGTTCCGGAAGCACCTCCATATTGATGTTGTAAGTCATGTCGCCGCTCATCAGCAGGTTGGCAGAATAGGGCAAGTAGCCGCGAGCCGTTGCGATGACGGGCGCGCCGTCAGAGGGGAGGTCATCAACATTGGCGATGCTGATGCTGTATGCGCCGTCAGCAGCACTGGTGGCTGTCTGCCCGTGGAATGTCACAGTAGCTTCCGGAACGGCAGTCGTGCCGCACAGCACCTTGCCGCTGAGTACGCCAGGGACAGGCTGCTTGGTCAGCACGATGTCTTCGACATTGTACGTGCCGCCTGCCTTGATGTCTACTGGAAGCGTTGCCGGGTCATAGCCGTTCGCCGATGCTGTTATTGAATAGTTCGCAGCCTGGTCTACATCTGCTACGGTAAACTCATACAGACCTGACGAAGGCGTTGTCACCGTCTGGCCGGCAAACACCACCGTTGCGCCGTTGATGCCAGCTCCGGTGCGCGATGACACGACACGCCCCTTGACCGTTGCCGACACATGGGTTCGCTCACCGACATATCCGAGTTTCATCACCGGCAGGGTCTCGTCGGCACTGGTGTTGTACGACCAAGTCTTGGTATTGATGCCATATCCGCCGTTATAGTCGTCAGGTGAGTATGACGAGTCGCGGTATGCGCCGATGCACTTGGAGTCAGAGCCGTTGTTGCACTGGAAGAATGTGATGTAGGGCGCTACTGCTGAGTTGCGGTCAATCCCGTTGTTCAGTTCAATGTAGACCACCAGATTCTCGCCTGTGTATGTGAAGCCGCTGTCCGAAGTGAAGGTGAGTATCTCGTTGGCCTCGTCCCTGCTGCCTTTGGCAGGAAGCGACGGGTAAGTCACTTCGCAGAACTTCTGGAACTTGGTCTTGTCAACCACCGTAGTGGCCTTGTTGCCCTCATTATCGCCGGCGATGATGAACGGTTCGACTGTCGTTTCTGTGGTGTTACCCACCCATACTGTGAACTTCACGTTTGACTTGTCAGAACTCTGGTAGCCGAAATAGGCAATCTCCTTGAGCACCGAATTGGCGGAAAGACCCATCAGGTCCTTCTTGTAGAGTGTCACACTCTCGCCGTACTTAGACATTGTGTAGACCGGATAATAACTCTGGTAGAATTTGAAATCCCCGGTCTTCAGGGTTCCCACCTGCTTGTACTGCAGCTCTTGCGCAGACGCGCCGGAGGCTGTCAGGCATAGAGCCGCCAGTAGTGTAGTAAACAGTTTTTTCATACGTATTCCTTTTGGTTTCACTTGTTTCTTGTTCTTGTATATTAGTCTCACTATCGGGAGCATGCCGTTTCTGCCCGGAGCGGCAAATGCCAGACACGGCGGCACGGCACATTTATACTCACGTCCTTTACTTGTGTGCTGTGCCGCCGTGTCATTCAGCCTAAGTCCGAAACAGAAACTATTGTGGGCATAATCGTTGTAGATGTTACTTTATTTCACTGCTATTTTTGTGCGGCCAGCAATGTAGACACCGGGAGGGAGCAGCAAGCTGCGCACATCGCCGTCGCGCAGTGTCAGGCTTGCGACCTTCACGCCGAGGGTATTGAATACATCTACCGTGCAATCGGCAAAGGCCGCCACCTCGAGGCCGCCAGCCTTGCTGCGAACCGTGTAAGGCATGCCGCCGACCACGAGAGTTTCCGTGATGCCGTCATACTTCTTGTAGGTTATGCGCATCACTGGCAGGCCGTATTCGTTCATCTGCCATTCGCCCTCCGCGCCACGGCTCCAATAGCGGTAGATGCTCGTCAACTTGCGCGTTGCGTCTACGAGGAAGAAGAAGTCACTGTTGCGAGTAGCACGTGACTGCAACGCCACTCGCAACGCGCCGCCGGCATACTCAAACCCCTCCTCGTTCTCGAAATGGAGCAGCTCCGCCGGAACTGTCGGAGTGCCTCCCTGGTTCAGCACCGCCTCGCCGCTCCAGAACTCGAAGTCCGCCTCGCCCATCACAGGGACTGCCTCGGCATAGCCGGTCACGTTGCCAGGCTCATTTCTCAAGCGTATCGACACGTTGCACTTCACCTCCTTTTCGGTCTCGCAATAGCCGTCGTATGAGATGCCGAGTATCGTGGACTTGGCGGGGATGTTCAGCAGTTCTGCCGGGTATACGGTCTCGGTGTCGGAATTGTTGTACTGCAGGTCGAGCGCGCCGACTTCAGCCGCACCGGTAGGCGTGCCTATCTCGAGGCTGTTGTCATTGGCCTTGCGCAATACGACCTCGACATCTGTTATCGGGTTAAGCCCCTCGAAACGCACGCCGGCAAGCGAAGTAGTGCGGTAGCCGGCTGCACTGACAACCGCAGTATAGTCTATGTCAGAACGGCTTATGTTCTCAACGCGGAACAGCCCCCAGCGGTTGCTGGTTGTCGCACACGCCTCGCCATCACCAGCAGGCATTAGCGTGACGGTCGCGCCGGCTACGCCGTTCCCCTCCTCGTCAAGCACCTTGCCGCTGTAGTAAGTGGCTGGGACAAGACCCTCTATCATCACCGGGGCTGTCGGCTCGGAAGACACCTTCTCGTTATCCATGTTGTCAAGCCACAGCGCACGCACGGTGCAGTAGTACTTGTCAGCCGTGTTCACCTGCGGGACTGTCATCGTAATATGTGTGCTGCCGGTGATGCGGTGCGACACGCGGGTGTCGGAAACGCCGGCAGGTATGGTCTGTGTCACCAGTATGTCATCAAAATAGGACACGCCGTAGCCGTAGGGGTAGAACACGAGGAACGAGTCCGCACGGCCGTTGGCGAACTGCTTGGTAAACGGGTGGAAACCCTTCGACATTTCGTTCAGTTCGAGTGCGTCGTCATACACCACTGCGCCGGTTTCCTCATCCTCGTGCGCGAGGTATACGGTCGCGCCCTGCTCGTAATAGTCCGAGCCGACTTTCAGCGACAGGGTCATGCTGCCGCCGTTGCCGCTCAAGTCATACACCGGGGACTTCATATAGCAGCCCACGCCCAGCATATTCCAGTAGCCGAGTATGCCGACTGCGCCGTCAACATAGAAGCCCTGGAACACCTCCCAGCCGGGGACATTGGTAAACTCGTCGAGGCGGTCATATCCGTCCTCGCTCATCAAGCGCGGGTGGTCAAGGTCGTCAGTACCCACGCGGATAGCGTCAAAATTCTCATCGATGACCGCCACAGTCTCGTTGCCGTCGGCCTCATGGCGGCGATATACCTGAACTTCATACCCATTCGCGCCTGCAACTGGCTGCCACGACACGGTGAACTGCGAGCCGTTGACCGACATCTCGCCAGTTTGCGGTGTGTCGAGATGTTCCGGTATCTCATCGCTGTCAGCTCCTACTATTATGGAGTTGGACTCGCCGCTTACCATGCTCGAGCCGCCTACAATGCGGTAAGCTTTGACCGAATAGCTGCGGCTGTCCTCCTCGCCGGCATCAGGAGTCTCTACTCTCGCACTGTTCTCTGTTGCGGTGACAGTTGCGCCGGGGATGGAATAACGCTCCCCTTTCTCCGGGGTCTGCCACATATCGAGACTGTCAAGGTAGATTGTACCCTGCGTCGTTTCAGGCAGCAATATCACTATCAGCGAGCTTGATGTGCCGCCGCCGAGCGTGAACTCCTCGTCCTTCCACACGTTGTACTCCTCGTTGGTGTACAGCATCTTGGTGGCTCGCAGGCTCACATTGCCGTTGGGAAGCAGCTGGTACATTGAGACTTGGAACATATCAACGTCCTGCGCCAGATAACGGAGCCGCACGCTCACCTTGCCCCCCTCGTTGCTGAGGTTCAGCGTCGGCGACTGCAACAGCGAGTTGCCGTACTCCTTCAGGTATCTGTTGGTCAGGCCCAGCGAGCCGCCGGCCATGAGCGGCAGACGAGCCAGCCAACCGGGCTGGTCTACGTATTCATCAAGCGAATACACCATGTATGTCGGAGGTATCGGATTGTCTACAGTTCCCTCCGTAATCTTGTCAAAGCCGGTATTTATCAGCCAGAAAGGCTCGAGACCGTCGGCTATGTGTATGGTGCGCGGATAGAGCAGATAACCCTCGGCGCTGGGGACTGCCGACCAGTTGGCGGTATATGCCGTCTGGGTGATTTCTGTGGCAGGTAGCACCTTGGGTGTTGCCAGCGGAGTTGCCTCGTCCACCTCGATGTCGTCGATGTAGAACGGCGCGTCTGACTGAAACTCGAAATACGATGCAGCCACACAGTCGGTGAACCACACCTCATATTCTGCCCACTCGCCGGTGATTGTCACGCTCTGCGAACTCACCGCCGTGCTCGTGCCCTTGTTCGCGTTTATGACATAGAAAGCCTCCTCGCCGCCTGATGTCCTTGCCCGGAAGCCGACACGCACGGGAGTGCCGCCAGTCGCGCCTACAACCGGAGTGTCAATCAACGATACGGAAACCGCCTGGCCGCCTTGCGTCGTTGTCTCCCACAGGTCAATGTACATACAGCCACCGGCCTGATGCCCGGTAGCTACCAGCCACCCGGGAGCCTGCGTAAGGGCTGACGACAATTCTCCCACGATGCCTTCGCTGTCAGGCGTTGCCTCGCTGCCCTTGGTGCATTTGGCGAAATTCTCGCTTAGCAACAGGACGTTACCCTCCTTGACACCAGCCCGCACACGCGATGCTTCACTGACAGGCTTGCCACAGTCAGCCGCAGTCAGCGCCCGCCGGCTCTCGATGCGGTCAGCCACCTTGGGCAACGACACAGCTGCGTATGCAATGCCCATTGCCGCGCCGCCGACCAGCGTCATAACACATACTTTGATTGTAGACTTTCTCATTTTCATCATCGATGTTATACGGTTTCAATCCATGCCGTGAATGCGCCGCACCAGGTCAGATTTGCTTGCAAAATTCTTCCAATACCGAATTTCACCTCCTGTATGTTTCAAATCCGCGTGTCGCAATGCCTCAAAACTGTCATTTCGTCAGGCTGTCATCAAAACAGCCACACAGGACGCACGCTCCAACAGCACACAATTTTACGCAAAGTTAATTAATCCCCTGAATACTACAAGCGTTTCTGGCAGAAAAAATCACATAATAATTCAACGTCATGCCGTCTTGCCCGATTTCGGCTCAAAATCGTTCACATTCACCGCCACAATCCAAAGTCCAGTTCTGCTAAACTTTTGCAATGCAAAACACCCGATAAGCTTAACAGTCTGCACAAAACAACAGACGGACGACCAGCAGCCCTGGCCATCCGCCCTGCTACCACAATAATCAAAACATCGTGCCTTTACTTTGCCACGACTATCTTTTTGCCGCCAATGATGTAAATGCCAGCAGGAAGGTCGCTCGTGCCGGTTACTCGAATGCCGTCGATGCGGTAAACCTCGCGGCTGACATTATTCTCGCTTTCAGCCGAGCCGACACCGACGTTGCCGTCGCCAGGCACGACCCTCACCGTCCACTCTAGTTCCGGGTTGTCCCAGTCGAAATACTCATCATAGGTGAAAGAGCCCTCCCCTATCCAGATAGTGTACTCGCCAGGCTCGGTAACGGGATTATCAAGCGTATAGACCAGGGTAGACGCATCCGCGCCTTCGGAATGGTAAGTCACAGACACCTGGACACCATCCACCCGGACATCAGGGTAAAAGGAAGGGGTTATCTCATTGCCGAAAGTCCCGGCAGTGAATGTTATAGAGATGTCCCTGATTTCCTTAGCCGGGAAATCAGGCGAAGGCTTGACCGTGAAAAACGAGGGGACAGACGCGCTGGCTGTGAGAGCGAGCATTGCCGCCAGTCCGAGCGTTGCAGGTTTCTTGAGCATACTGTTCAGTTATTTGGGTTATTGTTCAGTTGGCATCTGCAAATTTAGCAAATACCAGCCTGACTCACAAGCACGACCGTTTTTCTTTACATCAAAAATAGCGGACAACCAGTCGCCCGGCTGTCCGCTGTTTGGGTATAAAATGATAGTCTGCTGACTATTTCATCACTTCATCACTACTTTCTTCTTGCCGTCGATGATGTAGATGCCGGCTGGGAGGTTCTCTGTATTGACCACACGAGTGCCGTCGATGCGGTAAACAACGCCGCTCGCATTGCTCTCGCTTTCGACAGTGTCAACACCCACGCCGCCGCTGATAGTGTATGTCACAGAAATCGGGCCTGAATATGTGCCGCTGTAGAGCTGCTCGCCCATAAGGGTGAACATGCGGAACGGAGCTGAAACTGTGTATGTGCCAGCATCTGTAACAGCAGGTTCAAACACTACGTGAGCCTCGTTGTCAGCCATGCCCTCGCCGCCGAGAGAAACTGTGCCTACAGACACTTCCTGACCAGCCTCGTTGGTAACGGTAAAATGATTATCCGCACCGCGCTTGTAGTAAGCAGTTACGTAGTCATTGAAAGTGAGGTACATGTCTTCCAGCGTTTCGAGATTTGTTTCGTCAGCTGCGGGAGTGAATGTGATGTTGTCCGGCACTGGAGCTGTGCTCGGTGCGCCATCCTCAATGACAAAGCGGAAACGAGCCTCAGGGAAGTCCTCGTCTGTGTAGATGTCATAGAACGCGCCCTCTGTCATTACCAGAATGTATTTGCCAGGCTCTGTAACACATGTCGAAAGGTCGATGCAGCCGTTGATCAGGCCTGCTCCCTCTACTGTGCGGCCAGTAGCTACCTCTTCCGCAGTGTCGTCATCCTTGATGAGTTTGCAGACTATGCTGCCGTTGTTAGCGACATTCTCGCTGAACGACACTGTGAAATACTGCAAGTCAGAGTACTTGCCCTGAACCGGGCTGATAGAAACGAAGCTGTTCTCGATGGGCTGAAACTCATCGGGAGTCTCGCCTTCCACAGTCACTGTCCACTCCATTTCGGGGTTGCTGACCTCGTACATCTCATCGTATGTGAACGAGCCAGCACCGATTTTGATGGTGTATTCACCTGAGGTAGTGATAGGTGTTCCGAGTGTGTATGTCAACGTAGAATAGCTTGCACCGGTGGTACGGTAAGTCACCGCTACAGGCACATTATTGATGCGGACATCAGGATCTGCGTCGGAAAACACATCGTCATCTCCGTATACACCGCCTGTGTACGTGATGGTAATTTCACGGATTTCTGTCACGATTGTGTTCGGAGTCGGCGTAACAGTCAACACCGAGGGGACTGATGCGCTTGCGCCGAGGGCGAACATAGCCGCCAGTCCGAGTAGGGTAGATTTCTTGAACATATAATAGAGTTATAGGTTATTATTCAGTTGGCAATGGAGCGCACCCCATATCAGTCAACGGATATTTCGCCGCAAATTTAATATTTTTCCAGCGGCAATACAAGTTTATCGCCAACATTGCACGCCCTCTCTTCCTTTTTTCTCACCCAAAGTGAAACTATCCGCCGCATACCGCAGTCTAAGGTTATGTAAACGTTCAGACAATGACAATAACATTACCGACATACACCGCCACCGGCAATCCGCTGCGGCTCTTCGTAAACAAGGCTGCAGCCGTGCTAATGGCGGCCTTCTCGCCCGAGGCAAAGGAGCGGAAGCGGCTGGAAGCGACTTTTCATCAGACTGTCTCCAAATACGCTGATACCATCTCAGGCATCTGCTTCTCATTTGCAAGAAACCCCGCTGAGTATGAAGACCTGCGTCAAGACGCTCTCATCAACATCTGGCGCGGCATAGGCAATTTCCGGGGCGAAGCCGAAACACGAACATGGATATACCGCGTGGTGATGAACACCTGTGCCTCTGTATACCGAAAGCAACAACGCAACCCCATGCGCAATGCAGTCACAGAAATACCGGAAATAGCAGACACTGATGGCGACACACGCGAAGACATTACATTCATGCACTACCTCATATCGCAGCTCCCGGAGACCGACCGCTGCATCATTATAATGTGGCTGGACGAGCAAAGCTATGAGGACATCGCAGCTGTGACAGGGCTAAACCGAAACACAGTCGCTACACGGCTGCGCCGCATACGCATCAAACTAACAGAACAAGCCAAGAAAATCATCTGAAATCACAAACTCAATAACCCCAAAGTCATGAACAAACCAGCAACAGCCATCAATTCGGACGAACAGAAAATAAAACAAGACTGGAAGAAAACCAAGGCAGCTCTCAGGAACTGCAACGCCGATGGCAAAATCCCAGACCCTAAACGCAAGACAGCCCTCGAAAAACTCATCGCACGCTACCGCAGCTTCGTATACCTGGAATGCTTGTGCCTGATACTCTTTCCATCCTGCATGCACTGGCTCTTCAACGACCCCAACGACACATTGCTGGCAATGTACGCAATCATCTTTTTCATAACCGCTGTCGTTGTGGACTACAAGCTCGCCCAGAAACTGGCGACAATCGACATACAACAAATGACCGTGGCTGCTGTGCTACGTACCATACTTGAGTGCCGCAAGCGTCACCTCCAGTCAATGATATTGCTCATACCAATGGCAGTGGGCTTCATAGGTGTAATTGCTTATGCTTCAATCAACGAAACGCACTTGCTAATCGGGATCGTAGTGGGGCTTGTCGCAGGACTTGCATTAGGAATACGAGAGTTCCGCGGCTTCATGCGAGACTACCGCACTGCAGTAGCCGACACCGAGATACACGACTAACACACAAAACAACAATTTTCAGGCGCATTTGTGTCACAATTCAGCGCGGCTGCCTAATGGTAGCGGCGCATATTTTACCCCCAAAAAGCACGACTTGATACAGGAGTTGATGAATCCGGAGAAAACCAAAGTGGAAACCTACGACAAAGGCATAAGCAAGTCAGGCAAACCAGACCGCACGCGGCATTGACGGTCGGCAGCGGCAATGAAAGCCAGCAGCAGCCAGTCTGTCCAGATGCCAGACCCGAAGTTCCGGCACTGACAGCCATTCTCCCAAGGCCTTTAGTGTCATTAAGGGCATTCGGGGGAGTGGGGGCTGGGCTGTGCAGGGTAAGCATCCGAAACAAGCCGACTTGTCAGGACAAAAAAATCTCGCGGGATTACTCGCGAGATTCTTTGTAGTAGAAGGGCAGCATTTGTTTTATCTGTTCCGGCGGAGTGTCATCGT
>CAKUKR010000027.1 GCA_934663645.1 uncultured Muribaculaceae bacterium
GGGGTGTGCCAAAATCGGCACACCCCATTTGTGTATTGTGTTTGAGTGAGTGGGGAGGATTACTCTGCCACTACTTCAAATTCAATGTCTACGCTTACATCCTTGTGAAGGTCGATTGTGGCTGTGTATACGCCCACTTCCTTGACAGGCTGCTTGATTGAGATGATTTTGCGGTCCACCTCATGGCCGAGAGCCTGAAGTGCATCTGCAATCTGGATAGCGTTTACGCTGCCGAATATGGTGCCGGTTGCGCTTGTCTTCGCTCCGATGGTGAGCTTGATGCCTTCGAGTGTCTTGGCCTTTGCCTGTGCCTCTTCGAGAGCTTTCTGAATCTTGTGTGCACGCTGACGCTGGTCTTCTGCGAGCTGCTTCAGTGCTGCGTTAGATGCGATGATTGCCTTGCCCTGCGGGATGAGGTAGTTGCGTCCATAACCATCTTTCACCTCGACAACATCGTCCTTATAACCGAGACCGGTCATATTTTCTTTCAAGATAACTTTCATGTCTTTTCTATTTTGTCGGATTAAAAAATGATTATTTCATCAAGTCTGTTACGTAGGGGAGCAGTGCGAGAATACGGGCACGCTTCACTGCGCGGGCTACACGACGCTGGAACTTGAGAGATGTTCCTGTGATGCGGCGAGGCAGAATCTTGCCCTGCTCGTTGAGGAACTTCTTGAGGAACTCAGGATCCTTGTAGTCGATGTATTTGATGCCGCTGCGTTTGAAACGGCAGTATTTTTTCTTGCGGGTGTCTACCGACAGGGGAGTGAGGTAACGGATTTCGTTGTTTGCTGCCATGGTTTAGTTCTCATTTGTTTCTGCTGCTTCAGCGGCGGGTGCCTCTTCAGCGGCTGGGGTTTGACTTGCTTTCTGTGCACGGAGCTTGCGACGCTTTTCAGCGTACTCGGCTGCGTGTTTGTCGAGACGGACTGTCTGGAAGCGGATCACACGCTCATCGCGGCGGTACATTGTCTCGAGCTTCTTGATGAGCGACGGATCTGCCTCAAACTCGAGCAGGCAGTAAAAACCTGTGGATTTCTTCTCGATGGGGTAAGCGAGTTTGCGCAGACCCCAAAGCTCCTCATTGACAACATTGGCGTTGTTGTCCTCCAGAAAACCTCTGAATTTCTGCACCGCTTCCTTCATCTGGTCGTCAGACAAAACGGGAGTTAAAATGAAAACGGTTTCGTAACGATTCATACGTTCTTGTTGTTTATGTATTATTACTCTGATTTTCAGCTGGTTATGCGTTGGGCGCAAGACCTCTCCGAAAATCGAGTGCAAAGTTACTCATTTTCTGCCAATTATGCAACACTTTCTTCAGGTCTGCGATGAAGTGGTCAGGAGAGGGCTGTGGCGATGTCGAGAATAATGCTGTCAGAGGTCATCACTCCTTGCCGTGTGAGGCGCACTGACCCTTCGGCTGTCATTTCCACGCCTCCGCACGGCATCTCTTTGCGCACCTCTGCAATCAGGCGTTGCGCTGCGTTGTCGCCAAACTTGCTGCGGAAGTCGTCAACAGCAAATCCATCGCACATTCGCAGCCGTGTGAGCAGGTACTCGTCCAGCAGCATAGTGTCGCTGAGGTGTTCTGTCTGGTGAGGCACGCCGATGCCTTTCGATGCCAGATACCCCTTGATGTCAGCATTGTTTGCGCGGCGCGAGCGGTGTCCGTCATAGGAGTGAGCTGCTGGGCCGAGGCCGATGTATGGCGTGCCTTGCCAGTATGAACAGTTGTGGCGTGAGCGGTGTCCCGGCAGTGCGAAGTTGGAGATTTCGTAATGCTCATATCCGGCAGCGGAGAGTGTGTCAATGAGGGCGCGGTACATGGCAAGGTACTCCCCGTCGCTGGCTCGTCGGATTTTCCCCTGCTTTTCCAGCGCGGACAGTGCTGTGCCGTCCTCGTACATCAGCGCGTAAGCCGAGATGTGGTGCGGCTGCATGGCGGCAACCATGTCAAGACTGTGCTGCCACGAGCGCAGTGACTGACCGGGGAGGGCGTACATAAGGTCAACGCTCACGTCGCAGCCTGTCTGCATAAGCAGTTCCATGGCGTTGACTGCTGTTGCGGCATCGTGCCGCCTGCGTATAGCTGCCAGTTCCTCGTTGCAGAGGCTCTGGACGCCGAGGCTGAAGCGGTTGAAGCCCGCTTCTTGCCATGTCCCTATGCGCCCGGCTGTTACATCGTCAGGGTTGAGCTCTATGGTCGCCTCGCTGACTTTCCACCGCTCGCTGCAGATGCTCCGCAGTCTGGCTGCCAGCCGCAGAAGCTCGTCTCCAGGGCATAGCGAGGGTGTGCCGCCGCCGAGGTACAGCGTCTCGAAACCACCGCGCACTTCGTCCTTTCGGCACTGCATTTCCGTGAGGAATGCGTCTGTCAGCTCATGCCACTTGGCACGCCTGTCGCCGCCGCTGTAAAAGTCGCAGTATATGCACTTGCGCCGGCAGAAGGGAATATGCAGGTAAATTCCAGCCATTGCCGCGAGAGGGTCAGCCTTTGACGAGGATGTATGTGCGCAGCGGAGCCATGATGCCTTTCAGTTGCCCTTTGACCACGCGAAACTCCTTGCCGTAGACGACATCCTTGTACCGCCCGTCGGGCAGCCCTGTGGGGAGGTCAACGAAGTCAGCCGACTTGGAGACGTTTATCACTGCAGCTCCCTTCTTGCCACGGTTGACGACGATGACATTCCCTTTCCCGGAGATGCGTATGTCCTCCTTCTGTCCAGCCATGGCGGTGCGGAATTTGTTGGCGGCTGCCACTTCGGGGTGGAAGAACTCGCCGTTGCCGCGAGAGCCCATTACGTTGTCCCCCCAGACGTTGTCGGCACTTGAGCCGTTGGGGCGGCTGAAGAACAGGGGAGTGCCGTTCTGGCGTGCTGTGATGAAGACGTATGCCGCCCGTATCTGCGCATCTGTCAGGTGGGCAGACTCGTGAGCGTTGCAGTATGTGTCATGGCTTTCGACCCATGTGGTCAGGTATTCAGGAGCTGCGGAGTGTCGCCAGTCGGCTATGTCAAGGCCAGCTGCGGAGCAGCTGTCGAGCATCTGGCGGATTATGTGGCCGTATGACGAGGCTGTCTGTCCGAAATATCCGGCGTACTCGACCTCTGGCACGTTGCGGTCTTGCAGCACCTCTCCGTATACGAACAGCGAGTCGTAGGGTATGGCCAGCTTCACGCCGCCAACGCTCTTGCGTCCTGTCGCCACGTCCCAGAAGTCGTTGGCTTTCACTCCGCTTGCCGTGTCAACCGGGTCTGAATGTACGCCTATGTGCTTGGCGGTGTCATAGCGGAAGCCGCGCACGCCCATGGCAATCAGCTCGTTGACAAACTGCATATAGTATTTTTGGAACGCTGGGTTCTCGGTGTTGACATCTGGCAGTCCTCCTGTACCCATGAGGGTACACTGGTAGCGGTCGTTGTAGTCCGTTATGGCAGCAAGACCGTTGGAATGGTACATCTTGTCGCGTCCGCCTACAGCACGGTAGAAGTCGTCGCTCACCGCGTCCACGTCAAACGCTGTATGGTTGGGCAGCACGTCCACGATGACCTTGACGTCATACTTGGCGGCTGAATCCATCATCGCCTGCATCTGCTCTCGCGTTCCGACGATGTTGTTGCCTATTTTCCAGTCTGTCGGCTGGTAATAGTAGTACCAGTTGCCCTCCTTGTCGTCATACAGCTTCTTGCCGCTCCCCTCCGGGGCATAGCACTGCTGCACGGGCGAGGTCTGTATCATGGTGAAGCCAGCCTCGGCTATGGCCTTCATATTGGCAGCTATTGCGGGGAAGTTCCAGCTCCACACATGAAGGATGCTGCCGGTGTTGGTAAAGTTCGGGTCATGGACGGTGCGGTCTGTGGCGAGGGCCGTAGTGCTGCACATCGCGGCTATTCCTGCTGCAATCAATTTATTAGTCGTAGTATTCATCATATATCCGGATATGTATTTTCTTCCGCAAAGATAGCACAATTAGCGGTACAAACCAAAACATAGCAGCTGATTATAGTGTGCAAACCGAATAAAATTACTATCTTTGTGGCGCGAAATGCATCAGGCAGCCGATGTGGCTGCGTTTTTACGCAATGGTGTGTGCCTCGACAGTGATGCCGAAACGGTCACGGTGTCTTGCTACATATTGTTGACGTCACTGTGTATCAGTGCGTTGCAGTGTACAATAACGGCAGGATTGGGTTGATGCCATTGCTTATAACATTTAGAAGATATTACAGACAGATGAGATTTGACGAGCTGTATTTGAGTGACGACATACTCGACGCTATAGACTCGATGCACTTTGAGCAGTGCACGCCGATACAGGAACAGACCATCCCCCTCATTACAGAGGGAAAAGACCTCATAGCCGTGGCGCAGACAGGCACGGGCAAGACTGCCGCGTATCTGCTGCCGGTAATTGACGAGATTGCCAACGGGGACTATCCGCAGGATGCGATAAACTGCATAGTCATGGCTCCCACACGCGAACTTGCCCAGCAGATAGACCAGCAGATGCAGGGCTTCTCCTATTTTATGCCTGTCAGCAGCGTGGCAGTCTACGGCGGCACGGATGGCAGCACTTTCGACCAGCAGAAGAAGGGACTGCAGCTCGGCGCGGACGTGGTCATCGCCACCCCTGGGCGGCTCATCGCCCACATCAGCATGGGATATGTGGATCTCTCACAGGTGTCGTTTCTGATACTCGATGAGGCCGACCGTATGCTCGATATGGGCTTTTATGACGACATCATGCAGATAGTCAAGCTGTTGCCCAAGCAGCGGCAGACGCTGCTGTTCTCAGCGACGATGCCCCCGAAAATCAAGAACCTTGCCCGGGAGATACTGACGGATCCCGCAGAGGTGAAGCTGTCAGTATCCAAGCCGGCAGAGAAGATCGCACAGTCGGCATACATCTGTTACGAAACCCAGAAACTGCCCATATTGCGCCACATATTCAAGCAGTTGCAGTGTGACCGCAGCATCGTTTTCGCCTCCTCCAAGGCCAAGTGCAAGGAACTGTGCAAGGCTCTGCGCGGTCTGAAGCTGAGCGTAGGAGAGATGCACTCTGACCTTGAGCAGTCGCAGCGCGAGCAGGTGCTGCTCGACTTCAAGGCCGGCAAACTCAAGATACTCGTCGCCACAGACATCATGGCTCGCGGCATCGACATCGACGACATCGGACTGGTGGTCAACTATGACGTGCCTCATGAAAACGAAGACTATGTGCACCGTGTGGGACGCACGGCACGTGCAGACAACGACGGCATCGCCATTACCCTCGTCAGCGAGAGAGAAATCGGCAAGTTCAAGCTCATCGAGAAGTTCATCGAGAAGGAGATAACGAAAAATCCTATACCCGAAGGGCTTGGCGAAGGACCTGAATACCGCGCTCCGTCAGGCAGAAGTCGCGGAGGCAAGAGCGGCAATGGACGCAGTAACCGCGATGACCGCCGCAAAGAGGGCAGCGGAGACGTCAAGAGCAAGAACGCCAAAAAGAGCGACGGCCGCCGCAAGAAGGGCAAGCCGCAAGAGGCAGAAGAGGGCAAGGCTGGGGACAAGCAAGCACCAGAAAAGTCAACAGAAGAGAAGCCACAGGCACTGCCTGTCAGCGAGGGCGCACCCGATGACAAGCCACAGACGCAGAATGAAGTCACAGCAGAAGCCGTCGCCGCGACAAAACCGCGCCGCAAACGCCGTCGACGTTCCAAGAAACAGGGAGAAGCCGGCGTTGCCGATGAGGCAACCAGCAATCGTGACAGCGGAGACGCAGAACCCACTCCAGAGCCTCCTGTAAACGACGGCCCTGTATCATATTCCATGGTGTCTGCCGGAATTGTAGCTGCTGCCAGGGCCGCGCGAGAGGCCGAGCAGAAGCGTGCCGAACAGGCGGCTGCCGAGAAAGAGATCAAGAAAGAGATCAAGAGGCAGGATACGCCAGCCGACGAGAGGGAAGACGAACCGAAGCCTAAGAAGAAGCGCACATACCGCCGCCGCAAGCCGGCACAAGCGAAAAAGGCTGCCGCCGCCGTACAGGCAGAACAGCTGCCTGAACAGCATGAAAACGCCGAGTGACAGCGCGTATGAAAACGCGAGATAATACCTATATGTAGGTATTTTTGCGGCTGGGGCGCGAGATACTGCCCTGGCCGTTGACTTTGTGCCGCCGATATTCGTTATCTTTGCAGGTCATAACCGATAGAATAGCAATACAGCATATGCGATTGTCTGAATTACAGCCCGGGGCGCGTTGCGTCATCACGAAAATACTCGGTCACGGCGCGTTCCGCAAGCGTGTCATGGAAATGGGGTTCGTGCGCGGGCGCGAGGTGAAAGTGATGCTTCACGCGCCGCTGCAAGACCCTATCAAGTACGCATTGATGGACTACGAGGTGTCTCTGCGTCGTGCCGAAGCCAACATGATTGAGGTGGTACCCTGCGACGAGGATGCTGCCGCCGACGCTGCTATTGAGAGGCACGCCGCTACTGGCATGCACGATGCTGATGTACCTGCCGCTGCCGCTCGGCGCGAGAAGGTCATCAACGTCGCACTGATAGGCAACCCCAACTGCGGCAAGACATCTTTGTTCAACCACGTCAGCGGCGCTCATGAACATGTGGGCAACTACGCCGGCGTTACCGTCGATGCCAAGGAGGGGACGGTCAAGTACCGGGGGTATGTGTTCAACGTAGTTGACTTGCCAGGCACATACTCACTCTCTGCTTATTCCCCTGAAGAGCTGTACGTGATGCGATACCTGCGCGAGGAGACACCAGACGTAATCGTCAACGTGGTTGTCGCTTCCAACCTGGAACGCAACCTGTACCTGACTACCGAGCTGATAGACATGAACCGCAGCATGGTTATAGACCTCAACATGTATGACGAACTCGAGAAGAGCGGCAACAAGCTTGATTACGAGATGCTCGGCAAGATGCTAGGGGTTCCTGTCGTACCTACGACTGCATCTACCGGAAAGGGTGTCAACGACCTGCTCGATTCAATAATAGAGGTATACGAGCTGCGGCATCCCGACGTGCGCCACATCCATGTCAAAATGCGACCCGAGGTGGAGCAGGCACTGCGGCCGCTCATCGATGCTATCAAGGCTGACCGCTCCCTGTCGCCGCACGCGTCGCCCCGGTTCATTGCCATCAAGCTGATTGAGGGAGACCCGGAAGTTCGCAAGACCGTAAGCACTGCTGACCACGGCGAGGAGATAGTACGCCTCGCCGACGAGCAGCGCAAGGCCGTAGGTGAGAGCCTTGGCGAGGATGTAAACTCTGTCATCGCCTCCGAAAAGTACGGCTTCATACAGGGCGCGCTCAAAGAGACATACGTTCAATATGTCAAGGAGGAGCGCAAGACCACCAAAATCATTGACTCATTTGTCACCAACAAGTTGTTCGGCTTCCCGTTGTTCCTGTTAGTGATGTGGCTGATGTTCTGGGCCACGTTCCAGATAGGTGCATATCCAATGGGCTGGATTGAAGACGGAGTGAGCTGGCTCTCCGAGTTCCTAGGCTCGCACATCCCCGACGGCCCGTTCCGGGATCTGCTGCTCGACGGAGTGATAGGCGGTGTCGGCGGCGTGATAGTATTCCTGCCAAACATACTGATACTCTATGCCTTCATCTCGTTTATGGAGGATTCCGGCTACATGGCCCGAGTCGCCTTCATTATGGACAAGCTGATGCACCGCATGGGCCTGCACGGCAAGTCATTCATACCACTGGTAATGGGCTTCGGCTGCAACGTGCCGGCTATCATGTCTACGCGCATCATCGAGAGCAAGTCGAGCCGCCTGATTACCATACTTGTAAATCCGTTCATGAGCTGCTCTGCTCGTATCCCGATATACGTGCTGCTCGTGGGCGCGTTCTTTCCAGAACACGGCGCGTGGGTGTTTCTCGGGCTATACTTGCTTGGCATCGCTGTGGCTGTCCTGACCGCCAGGCTGTTGCGCAAGTTCTGGTTCAAGGCAGACGAGACCCCGTTTGTCATGGAGCTTCCCCCATACCGCATACCGACGGCGAAATCCACCATCCGCAACATGTGGGCAAAGGCCCAGCAGTACCTCCAGAAAATGGGAGGCATAATACTCGTAGCATCGGTCATAATATGGGCGTTGTCCTACTTTCCCCGCTATGCCGCAACAGACATCCCTGCAGAATATTCCGAGCGCGTTATGGCAGAGATGCCTGCCTCGGCACGCGAGGGCAAAACCCCTGCCGAGATTCAGGCAATGATACTGAACGAATACCAACAGCAGAACTCAATAATCGGTCACATAGGCCGCTTCTGCCAGCCAGTGCTCAGTCCTATGGACTTCGACTGGAAAGTGTCCGTATCGCTCCTGACAGGTGCGGCTGCCAAGGAGGTTGTTGTCTCTACGCTTGGCGTGCTGTATGTAGGCGATGACGATGAGACCGCCCTGTCGCAACGCCTTGAGACCGTGTCGCCTATAAGCGGCAAAGCGCACTTTGACGCGTCCAAGGCGTTGGCATTCATGGTATTCGTCCTGATATACTTCCCATGCATAGCCTCCATAACGGCAATAGTGCGTGAAACCGAATCGTGGCGTTACGGCGCGTTCTCGATGTTGTACAACACCGCAGTGGCATGGCTGCTGTCGTTTGTGACCTACCGCATTGCCCTGTTGTTCTTCTGATTGCAATGTCTCGCCGAAGCATTGCAGACTGCTTTGTTACATGCTTATATGCACACAGGGCGCGCCACTTTGTAAGTGATGCGCCCTGCGCTTATCTGCGATGCAACAACTTGTTACTTGATGATGCCGTATTTTCTGAATACTTTCTGTATGGCTTCTAGCGAGCGTTCCACTTGCTCCTTAGTGTGTGTAGCCATCAGAGAGTATCGGATGAGCGTGTCCTGCGGAGCTACCGCAGGTGTTACCACCGGGTTGACGAACACTCCCTCCTCCAGCAGGTCGTGTGTGATGTGGAAAGTCTTGTAGTCGTCGCGGATGAACAGCGGGATGATAGGCGTGGAGGTATGGCCGATTTCACAGCCCATTGCGCGGAAATTTTCGAGTGCAAAGTTGGTGATGTCCCACAAGTGCGCCTGGCGTTCAGGCTCTGCCAGCATGATGTCGAGGGCGGCGTTGACAGCTGCCGTAGCGGCTGGCGTGATGCTCGCTGTGAAGATGTACGAGCGCGAATGGTGGCGCAGATAGTTGGTTATTTCCTTGTCTGTCGCTATGAAGCCGCCCAGCGAGGCGAACGACTTGCTGAAAGTTCCCATGATGAGGTCAACATCGTCGGCAACGCCGAAGTGGTGGCATACGCCGCGTCCGCCCGTGCCGAAAACGCCGATGCCATGCGCCTCATCGGCCATGACAGTCGCGTTGTACTTCTTGGCCAGACGGACTATCTCCTTCATGTTCGCCACATCACCCTCCATTGAGAATACCGTGTCTGTGACTATCAACTTAATTTTGTCCGGGTCGCAGCTTGCCAACTGCTTCTCAAGCGACTCCATGTCATTGTGCTTGTACTTCAGGTAGTTGGAGAATGACAGACGGCGGCCCTCGATGATTGACGCATGGTCTTGCTCGTCAAGTATGATGTAGTCGCCGCGCCCTGTGAGCGTGGAGACTACTCCGAGGTTCACGCCGAACCCCGTGGAGTATAGCATCACGTCCTCCTTGCCCAGATAGTCAGCAAGTCGCTCCTCGAGCCGTTTGTGTATGTCAAGCGTGCCGTTGAGGAAAGGCGAACCTGCCATGCCTGTGCCGTACTTGCGCGTAGCCTCGACAGCCGCTTCGATTACTTTCGGGTGATCCGTAAGCCCCATATAGGAGTTGGACCCGAACATCAGCACCTTGCGGCCGTTCATCATCACTTCCGTGTCCTGATGGCTGTCGATTTCCCTGAAATACGGGTATATGCCGGCAGCTTTCGCTTTCTGCGGTGCGTCATACCGCGCCAATTTTTGTTGTAGAGGCTTCATTTCTGTATTCTTGCATTTCCGCTCGCTGCCGCCACTGACGGCTGTTGAGGGGATATTACTTTACTAGTTTTTCCGACTGCACCGGCTCTCGCGAGACCGTCGGGAGGCAACTGCCTTTTCTGCAAAAGTTGCACACCGAGCAGTTCAGAGTGCAAAGTTAAGAATTTAATTTCAATTGCGGAAATATACCCGCGCAAAAACACTCCATTCCTCACTGCTCATTCACTTAACTAGTGCATGCTGTATCCAACAACGCCCATTACATCCCGCAAAATGACCAATGGCTTCACAAAATGTGGGTGCGACTGAATGAGCAGTCGCACCCACAACCATTAGGTAAGAATTGTTGTTACCAGATTACAATACGGTCAGCCTCAGGCCGGAAGAGCTTGTCGCCCTCCTTGATGCCGAATGCCTCGAAGAACGGTTCAAGGTTGCGAAGTGTCACGTTCACACGGTTTACACTGAGTGAGTGCACGTCGCCAGTAGTGAGTGAGCGGATTTCAGCATCGCGGATGTTCTGTGCCCAGATGTTGGCATAGTTCATATAGAATACCTGCATCGGAGTGAAACCGTCGATTTTGGCAGTTTCCACGTCAACGCCCTTTTGCTTCTGCGAATCGAGAAATGCAGTGCGGGCTACGCGAAGGCCGCCCTGGTCGGCGATGTTCTCGCCCAGCGTGTACTGTCCGTTGGCGTGAAGGCCGGGGAGCACCTCTACCTCGTCAAACTGTGCGATGAGGCCTTTGGTCATCTCTGTGAATGCTTCCGTGTCAGCTGCCGACCACCAGTTGTTCATATTGCCGTCAGCGTCAAAGTTGCAGCCCTGGTCGTCAAATCCGTGAGTGAGTTCATGACCTATTACCACGCCAATACCGCCGTAGTTCTCTGCGTCAGATGAATTGGGATCGTAGAACGGTGCCTGAAGGATGCCGGCGGGAAACACGATTTCGTTGTTCATCGGGTTGTAGTATGCGTTGATGGTCTGCGGCAGCATGCCCCACTCTGAACGGTCAACGGGCTTGCCCCACTTGGCGAGTTCCTTCTCGTTAGCCCACTTGGAGACATTCATCATGTTGTCATAGTAGCTGTACTCAGGGTTGATGTCAAGCTTGGAGTAGTCTTCCCACTTGTCGGGATAGCCGATTTTGACAGTGATGGCAAAGAGCTTCTTGAGCGCCTGGATTTTGGTGTCCTCGCTCATCCACTTGAGGTTCATGATGTGCTTGCCGAGAGCCGTGCGGAGGTTCTCAACGAGGCCTACCATATAGTCCTTGGACGACTGCGGGAAGTACTTCTCTACATAGAGCTGGCCGATAGCCTCGCCGAGTGCGCCTTCAGTTGCACCGAGCGCGCGTTTCCAGCGGGGGCGCATTGTCTCTACTCCGCTGACAACCTTGCTGAACTGGAATGACGCATCAGCAAAATCATCACTCAGATAACCTGCGCCAGAGCGGATAACAGTCCAGATGTAGTAGTCTTTTTTCTCGCGTTCGGTGGTTGACGCCAAGAGGGCATTGGCCTGGTTGATGCTGCTTTCCTCAGTAACGATAACGCCTGTGAGGTCCTTGATGCCCATAGTCGCATCAAAGTAACGCACCCAGTCAACGTTGGGGTATGTCTTCTGGAGCTGCTGCATGGTGTAGCGGTTGTTCATTGCTACAATGTTGCGGCTCTGCTCGCGGGTCCATGCTGAATCTGCGAGGGCTGTCTCGATTTTCATTACGTTCTTGACAATGCGGGTAGCGTCCTTCTTGCTGTAGCCAGACAGTATGAGCATACGGTGCATCATTTTTTTGTAAGCCTCGCGCACCTCTTTGTTGCGTTTGTCAGACTTGAGGTAGTAGTCGCGGTCGCCAAGTGTCATGCCGCCGCTGGAGACGTACATCGCGTAGATGCTTGAATTTTCCAGATCCTCCATGGGCCCTGCGGAGAAGAAGGGTGAACCGTAGACTTTCTGGATTTTGTAGAAGAGGTCGGTCATGCCGGCAGCTGTTGTGCCTTCAATCTCTTTGAGGATTGGCTGGAGGGGCTGTGCGCCGAGCTGATTGCGCCGTACAGAGTCCATCGCGAGTTCATAGACCGTAGCAACCTTATAGGCCGTGGAACCTTTGGCGGGATTGGTTGCGGCAAGGCCGGTCACGATACGCTGAACGCGGTTGTTGCTCGAATCGTTGAGTACATTGAACTGACCGTAGCGTGAATACTCGGAAGTGAGGGGGTGAGACTCTCGCCAGCCCTCAACGACATAGTTGAAGAAGTCCTCCTTCGGGGAGACAGTCTTGCTGATGTTTTTGGCATCAAGACTTTTCAGATGCTCTTGTGCCGCCATCGGGAACGAAACTGCCGCAGCGGCTGCAATCAAGAGTAATGATTGAAAATGTTTCATATTCAGAATATTGAGTAAAGAATTGATTGTTATCTTTAATGAGAGGTCGTGGCTTCGTCAGGCTGCTCATCAGCAGGCGGGTCGGGCCTGAACTCGAGAATGTCCCCTGGGGTACAGTCGAGAATGCGGCAAATGTTGTTGAGAGTGGTGAAACGTATGGCCTTGGCCTTTCCTGTCTTGAGTATAGAAAGGTTGGAGGTCGTAATGTTCATTTTCTCCGCAAGGTCGCCGAGGGAAATCTTCCTTTTGGCCATCATCACGTCGAGGTTCACTATTATCGCCATTGTTCAGAGGGTCTAAAGTTAGATTGTGAGATCCTGTTCTTTCTTCATTGTCAGCCCGCCTTCCCAAATCTTGCTCATCAGGAGTGAGATTAGGCCAATAAGGGCGTTGGTCCAGGGGAGTGCTGGCAGCAGTGTTCGTGAATAGTCGCGCAGCTGCGGAATGTGAGCTTCGACAAGGACTGACTGGAGAAGCAAATCTATCAGCGTCAGCCCGGCCATGACAAGGGTCATAATGCCTATACGGCGCAGAAGCATCACATTGCGGCTGTCGAATATGTTGCCCTTGTTGATGCGGACAGTCAGTTTAAGGAAGTTGACGATAAGCAGTACGAATATGACAAGTACTGCCAAACCAATTACCAGCTTGCATACCATATAGGACAAAGGTATACTGCCGACTGGCATTGCAATAATCGCTTGCTGCATCACCACCGGAACGGTGCCTTTGCCATCTGCTGTTGCGACATCGTCATGATGGCTCGTCAGAAGACCGTCATTCGGCGTCAGATATGTTGGAAAATAGACGAGTTGGCCGTCATCCGGTTTACAAACTGCTTCTTCAGACTGAACCGAATCAACGCCGTCAACGACCCCTTTGGTAAACTCTCCGAGACCAACGGCAACAGAGAATGAAGTGACTGCGATAATCAGCACGCACAGCAGATTGATGGATAATCTGAACTTGTTCATAGATACGGTTTTGTCACCCAAAGTCAGGTGAAATTCATTTTGCGCAAAGGTACAAAATATTTATCGTATAACAATGATTTTTTCGCGAAAAAGATACCGGGTTCTCGGCTCTTTCATTTATGTCCTCGCTGGTTTTAGATTTGAGAAGGGACGCAGCGGAGAATAAGGTGCTTGAAGCCAACAGTTACGCCATATGTGAATGTGTTGCCGCCGTCGGCCAGTTTCAGACGCTTTTTCAGGTTCGCGGCAGACATGGGGAAATTGCGGCACACAACATTCGATTTGGTGCCGGCCAATGACCGCAGCCGCTTGTCTGACAGGACAGCCACATCGGTGATTGTCATGACACGCCCTGGGAAATCTGGATAATGCGTGTCGGAAAGGTATATTTCAGTGTTTGCGCCGCATTTGCACAATCCCTGATAGCGAGCGGTCAATTTGGCATATTTGCCCAGCTTCATTACTGCGGCATTCGGCTCGTACAGGTACATTCCAGTGGCTGGCGTTGGCTCATCGCAGGCATTGCCCGCCACTGTCATGGACGTTTCATAAGACATGACTTTGCCTTTGGCATCAATGTTTACGGCAAACAGCTTCGGCTGTTTTGTTTCGTCGCCTCTGTCAGAAATGGCAAGCAGTTCCTTACATTCGCCTCGCCATGCCACAGCGTGTATTTCGGATATGCCTGGCAGCTCACGGGCGGTTTGGGTTATGTCGAGCATTGGCGACGCCTTTATCATCAGTCGCTTGCAGTGGCGCATCAATAATGTCATATTCGCAGCGACATCAGGGGTGCAGTCTCGCAGGGCGTATGTGCGTTTGCTGTCAGCATCGCGACGCGCAGGGTCGATGAATATGACATCATACCCACGTCCTGACGCTTCCAGCATCTCGATGCTGTCACCAGGCTTGTGGACGGTCGTCCCAGACAGACACAGGACACTGCAGTTATGCCGCAAGGCTCTATTGGTGTCGGGGTTGATTTCGTACATGTCGGTGTGAGCAGCTTTCTTGGCAATGGTCATTGCATCTATGCCAAGCCCCGCAGTCAGGTCCGCAACAACGGAGCCGCATGGCACGAGTGTGGCATGATATGACGCAACCGCCTCATTAGAAGACTGCTCGGCTGCAAGCAAGGATGGGTAATAAAACCGCTTGCAGGCATTGAACTTCGGCAACTTGGCGGCAGTTTTGCGTCGGCATTCTATCTGTGTAACTGCTTCCCTGATGTTTATCCCGATGTCGCGAGATTGATAGGCAAAAAGCAACTTCGCGATGTCATCATTAAGATGCTCCGCGACAAATGCATAAAGAGCTTCGTCTGTCATTCAGCGAAACAGTGTCAATGCAACGGCACGTCGTCGTTCAATCCGGACATGTCCTCATCGTCATATCCGTTCTCATACGAACCAAGATCAAAGTCGTCAAAACCTTCACCAGCAATCTTTGATTCAGGCGAGGGGACAGACAGTACATCGGGGTCAAGCTCGGAGTTTTGCTTAGGAGCGTTGCCCTTCTTCGCCGAACATTCCGGCTCTGAGAGATGCTTGCCTGTCACGATTTCTTTCAGTTCCATGAAGAATGCTCGCTCATTCAGGTTGTCAAATATGAACACCAGTTTCTGCCCTTCCTCATCGATAAGTTCATCAACCGGGGTGTCGTCCATCATGTATATGTCGCGGTCAGATGAATTGCTTTCGGGCATTTCAAGCATGATTTCCTCCTTCTTTTCCCATTGGTCTGTGCAAGTGGCAAAACTGTCGATGTTGTCCTTGGAATAGCCTACGGAGTCAAGAATGGCGTTCCTCAGCTTAAGGAAGGTGCTGTCTGACTCGATGTCAATCACGCGGTAGAAGTTGTTCACCTCATCGCTGACTAATTTGAATCGGTATATCATAGAATGTCGGTTAATGAAATTCGCAATGTAATGACTAAATACGGCGCAGCCGACCGCAAATGGACGGTGCTACACGTTTCACTACGCGAAGTTACATCTTTTATTGCAAATAAGCCAACTATCACACGGCATTTTCATGCGGTATGCATAGTTAATAGATGAAGAGGCGTTGACGCGGTTGGTGTCAACGCCTCTTATTTAGGGTTCGGTTGTTGTCAATCAGTTTTCGACGGCAGCCTGGGCTGCTGCTACGCGGGCAATGGGCACGCGGTAGGGTGAGCAGCTCACGTAGTTCATGCCGAGGTTGGCGCAGAACTTCACGCTTGAGGGCTCGCCGCCGTGTTCGCCGCAGATGCCGACTTTGAGTTCGGGCTTGGTGGTGCGTCCCTTCTCTACGCCCATGCGGACGAGCTGGCCGACACCCTCCTGGTCGAGCACCTCAAACGGGTCAACCTTGAGGATGCCCTTCTCCTTGTAGTATTTGAGGAACTTGGGCGCGTCGTCGCGTGAGTATCCGAATGTCATCTGGGTGAGGTCATTTGTGCCGAATGAGAAGAAGTCAGCGACTTCTGCAATCTTGTCGGCGGTGAGGGCAGCACGAGGTATCTCGATCATTGTGCCCACCTTGTATGCCACACTTTCGCCACGCTCTTCAAAGACTTTGATGGCAGTCTCATTGATGACGTTGGCCTGATGCTGTATCTCTTTGAGAGTACCAACAAGCGGGATCATGATTTCGGGATATACCTTTATGCCGCGGTTCTTGCAGTTTAATGCAGCTTCGATGATAGCGCGTGACTGCATCTCTGTGATTTCGGGGTATGTGATGCCGAGACGGCAGCCGCGGTGACCGAGCATGGGGTTGAACTCTTCGAGTGAGTCAACTTTTGCCTTGACCTCTTCGAGGGTCAGGCCCATTTCTTCGGCGAGTTCCTTCTGTGTTGCAGTCTGGTGGGGCACAAACTCGTGCAACGGTGGGTCGAGGAGACGTATAGTCACACCATATCCGTCCATAGCTTCGAAGATGCCTTCGAAGTCGCTGCGCTGCATCGGGAGGAGTTTTGCAAGAGCTTGCTTGCGTCCCTCAACGTCAGAAGCAAGAATCATCTCGCGTACAGCCTTGATGCGGTCGCCCTCGAAGAACATGTGCTCTGTGCGGCAGAGGCCGATGCCCTGTGCGCCGAAGTGGCGAGCCTGGCGAGCGTCGCGGGGTGTGTCGGCGTTGGTGCGGACGAGGCATTTTGTGTACTTGTCAGCGAGGTTCATGATAGCTGCGAAATCGCCGTCGAGTTCAGGATCAGCTGTGGGTACCGGACCGTCGTAAACCTCACCGGTTGAGCCGTTGAGTGAAATCCAGTCACCCTCCTTGTATACCTTGCCCTTCATTTCGAGGGTCTTTGCCTTGTAGTCGACGATGATGTCACCGGCGCCGGAAACGCAGCACTTGCCCATGCCGCGAGCGACAACGGCAGCGTGTGATGTCATGCCGCCGCGCATGGTGAGGATGCCCTGAGCGACAGCCATACCACGGAGGTCTTCGGGAGAAGTCTCGATGCGGACGAGGACAACTTTCTTCTTCTTTTCAGCCCATGCCTCAGCGTCGTCAGCCTGGAACACAATCTGGCCGGCAGCAGCACCCGGAGATGCGGGGAGACCCTTGACCATGACTGTGGCACGCTTGAGCGCATCCTTGTCAAATACGGGGTGGAGAAGCTCGTCGAGCTTGTTAGGCTCCATGCGGAGCAGGCAGGTCTTCTCGTCGATTTCGCCGGCACGGAGGAGATCCATGGCTATCTTGACCATTGCGGCGCCGGTGCGCTTGCCGTTACGGGTCTGGAGCATCCAGAGCTTGCCGTCCTGGATAGTGAACTCCATGTCCTGCATATCCTTGTAGTAGTCTTCGAGACGGTGTGCGATGGCGATAAGCTCGGCTGCGCAAGTCGGCATGGACTCTTCGAGTGAGGGATATTTCGATGCGCGTTCCTCCTCGGAGATGTTCTGCATCTTGGCCCAGCGGCGTGAACCCTCAATTGTAATCTGCTGCGGTGTGCGCACGCCGGCAACCACATCCTCGCCCTGAGCGTTGATGAGGTATTCGCCGTTGAACATGTTCTCTCCGGTAGCAGCGTCGCGGCTGAAGGCAACGCCAGTAGCGGAGTTGTTGCCCATGTTGCCGTATACCATAGCCTGAACGTTGACGGCGGTACCCCATTCCTCGGGTATCTGGTTCATGCGGCGGTAGATGATGGCACGCTCGTTCATCCAGCTGTCGAACACGGCGCAGATGCCGCCCCAGAGCTGTTCCCATGCAGACTCGGGGAAGTCCTTGCCGGTGTACTCCTTGACAGCGGCCTTGAAACGCTTAACGAGCTCCTTGAGGTCTTCAACTTCGAGTTCGTTGTCAAACTTGATGCCTTTCTCCTCTTTGACCTTGTCCATGATAGCCTCAAAGGGGTCAATGTCGGTCTTGCTCTGCGGCTTCATGCCGAGGACGACATCTCCATACATCTGGACGAAGCGGCGGTAGCTGTCCCAAGCGAAGCGGGGGTTGCCGCTTCGCTTTGCCATGGTCTCGACTGTAGCGTCGTTCATGCCCAGGTTGAGGACAGTGTCCATCATGCCAGGCATAGAAGCGCGTGCGCCGGAACGGACAGAGACGAGCAGCGGGTTGCTGGAATCGTCAAACTTGTTGCCCGTGAGGTTTTCGATGTGTGCAATGGCAGCCTTGACATCATTCTTGATGTCAGCAACCACCTTATCTCGGCCGTACTGGGTGTATTCCGTGCAGACTTCCGTAGTGATGGTAAATCCCGGGGGTACCGGCATACCAAGAAGGTTCATCTCGGCCAGGTTGGCACCCTTGCCTCCGAGAAGGTTTCGCATGGCGGCATTGCCTTCGGCTTTTCCGTCGCCAAATGTATAAACTTTCTTTGACATGTGAATAATAAATATTATATTTATGAAAGTACTTTATGTCGTGTTCAAACTATGCTACCGGGGAGTTCTCAACAGCCCGATATTTTGTGGGTGCAAATATAGCAATTAAAACCGTAAGTTTAGTAACTTTGCAGCCTAAAAATGACACGGAATGGGTAGAAGAAAGCGATTATTGCCCTTATTGGAGGGTTTGACTATAAATTCAGTGGCAGCGGAGGGAAAATCCGTTGCACGGGCGAAGCTGTCGCCGGATGCAGAAAGGGAGTTGGTTATATTTATTCCCTACGGCGCTCCAGGCGATGTGGCTGACGTGCAGATAGACCGCAAGAAACATAGTTTTGCAGAAGGCCACATTGTGCAGTTGCATGAGAAGTCCCAGATGCGAGTCGAGCCGAAGTGCCGGCATTTCGGTGTCTGCGGCGGTTGCCGCTGGCAGCACATAACATACGCCGGGCAGCTGGAGTTCAAGCGGCAGCAAGTGGTAGATGCCCTCACGCGCATAGGCAAGGTCGAGTTTCCGAGGGTCAACGAGACACTCGGCTCGGAGAAGGTGTTTGAATACCGCAACAAGATGGAGTACACGTTCTCGCACAAGAAATGGCGCACTTGGGAGGAAGTGAAGTCCGGCCGTGAGTTTGAGGACACCAGCAACGCGCTTGGCTTCCATATACAAGGGGCGTTTGACAAGGTGCTGCACATCGACGAGTGTCTCCTGCAATGCGCGCAGGGCAACGAGATACGTAATGCGCTGTTTGCATACGCCGAGGAGCAAGGACTGCGGTTCTATGATATAAAAGGTAACACTGGCGACTTGCGCACGGTGATGATACGCACAGCCTCGACGGGCGAAACGATGGTCTGCGTCGTGTTCGGCGATGCGGAGCAGGCTGTAGTGACCAGCGTAATGCAGATGTTGGCAGACCGTTTCCCGGATATTGCATCGCTGGTGTATGTACTCAACACAAAGGCCAACGATACGATTTCCGACCTCGAAGTCCACACGTTCCGTGGCAATGACTATATAGAGGAGGAGATGGAAGGGCTGCGTTACCGCGTCAACGCAAAGTCGTTTTACCAAACCAATTCGGAACAGGCATACGCCTTATACAAGGTGGCACGCCGTTTTGCCGGTCTTGACGGCAGCGACTCATCGGCAGCGAACAAGACTGTCTATGACCTGTACACAGGTGCTGGCACAATAGCCAATTTCGTAGCCCGCAATGCCGGCAAGGTTGTGGGCATAGAGTATGTGCCGGAGGCGATAGAGGATGCCAAGCTGAACTCTCGTGTCAATGGTATCACCAACACGCTGTTCTATGCGGGCGACATGAAGGATGTGCTTACTGAAGAGTTCGTTGCCGAACACGGCCACCCCGATGTGATGATAATAGACCCGCCGCGAGCCGGCATGCACGAGGATGTAGTCAAGGTGATACGCGGAGCGTCACCGGAGGTGATAGTCTACGTAAGCTGCAACCCTGCCACACAGGCGCGTGACCTCGCGCTGCTCGATGATATGTACCGTATCACAGACGTGCAGCCAGTCGATATGTTTCCACACACGCACCATGTGGAGAATGTTGTGCGCATGGTGCGGCGCAACTGAAGCATGCAAGTCAGAAAGTGAGGAACGGCGCGTCGTTGCCGCGTTCCCACTCGCCGGGTACTACTTGCTCGAAGTTGAATTTGGCGATGCCGAGGTCAACAGGCGTGAAGCCTGTCATATTCGGCACAAATGCATGATATGTCCCGTCGGCGTCAACACGGATGCGGACGGGGCGTTTGTTCATGGCGGACGGGGCACACGCTATGGCTTCAAGACCGTAAGCGAGCTTCGGACAGGCTTTTGTCGCTTCATCAAATGACATACCCGACTTGGCTGTATCGAAAAAATCAACTGCGGTCATCTTGCGGCGATGCGAAAACGAGCGTATCAGCCTGTCGCCAAACCGTTTGCCGTTGGCATCAGATGAGTGTCCGACGGCAATGATGAACACTGTCTTTTCCCCAGCGCGAGTCTGAACAGGCAGGTTCTGTGCCGAGAATGTGCCGCCTATGAAACATGAGCCAAGACCATGAACAGTTGCAGTCATAGCTGCTTTTTGCCCCGCGTAGCCGGCTGTCTCGTATGCGTTGGCAACAGCAGTATCCATGACAGCGGCAATGTAGTTGCGGACATTGCGGAATATGCCATAGCTGCCGAAACGGCCGCGAAACGGAGTGTCATCGCCAGTGATGAGTTGGAAGCGAGTTCCGGGAAGGTATGAGTTGATTTCAGATATAGCAGCGCGCAGTGCGTTTGTTTCACGGTCGGAAAGCGGCTCGTCAGTGTATGAGCGCACGGAATGGCGCGACTTCAGTTGCTCTAACGTGTACATAAAAGGTGAAATGAAAAGGGGAGGGAATGCCGGTTGCGGCAAACCCTCCCATGGTTGTTTATGTGTCATCAATCCTCGTCAGATGCGGGGATGCTGATGTCGAATGAGTCGAGGAACTTCATTGTAGCCTCTATGTAGTCGGTCATCACAACGTCGTCCTCCACGAAGGGAACAGTCTTGCGGTATTCAGCCATCACCGTTTCGATGTAGGGCGAGGACTTCAGCGGACGGCGGAACTCGAGAGCCTGAGCTGCGTTCATGAGTTCGATAGCAGCTATGTACTTCAGGTTGGAGATTATCTTGTGAAGTTTGGTAGCGGCATTCGCACCCATTGACACGAGGTCTTCCTGACCGTTTGAGCTGACGATAGAGTCACATGAAGCGGGCCAAGCATACATCTTGTTCTGGCTGACCATTGATGCGGCAGCGTACTGCGGTATCATGAAGCCGGAGTTCAAGCCGGGCTTTGCCACCAGGAACTCGGGCAGTTCGCGCAGGCCGAGGATGAGCTGTGCCACACGACGTTCGGAAATGTTGCCGAGTTCGTGGAGAGCCACGCCCATATAGTCGAATATCAGCGCAATCGGTTCGCCGTGGAAGTTACCTCCGGAGATTACGAGGTCTTCATCGGGGAATACCGTGGGGTTGTCAGTCACAGAGTTGATTTCAGTGTGGAGCACTTCGGTGACATGCCACATAGCATCCTTCACTGCGCCGTGTACCTGCGGAATGCAGCGGAACGAGTAGGGGTCTTGCACGTGCTTCTTCTCGCGGGCGATGATTTCGCTGCCCTTGAGCAAAGCGCGGAACACGCGGCCGGTCTCAATCTGTCCGCGATGCGGGCGTACCTGCTGTATCTGTTTCCAGAACGGCTCGATGCGTCCGTCGAAAGCTTCGAGTGAAATTGCGCCGAAAAGGTCGAAGCAGTTCACCAGATGCCAGCCGTCGATGAGAGCCTTGATGCCGTTTGAACTCATGAACTGAGTGCCGTTGAGGAGGGCAAGACCTTCCTTTGATTTCAGCTTGATAGGATTCCAGCCGAAGATGTTGAGAGCCTCCTTGCCGCTTATTTTCTTGCCCTTGTACATCACATACCCCTCACCGATGAGCGGGAGGAACAGGTTGGCGAGAGGTGCAAGGTCGCCTGATGCTCCGAGCGAGCCACGGTCGTAGACTACCGGGAGAATGTCATTGTTGTAGAAATCAAGTATGCGCTGTACTGTCTCGACCTGCACGCCGCTGAAGCCCATAGAGAGGGCATGAGCCTTGAGCATGAGCATGAGCTTGACCACAACGCCGTCAACCGGTGTGCCGACGCTGCAAGAGTGGCTCTTCACGAGGTTCTCCTGAAGAGTGGAGAGTTCCTCGCGAGAGATGTGCTTGTTGCACAGCGAGCCGAAACCGGTAGTCACACCGTATATTGGAGCACCGTTCTCATCGGTCTTGCGGTCGAGGTATTCGCGGCAATGCTTGATTTTTTCGATAGCGGACTGGCCGAGCGTCAGCTTGACGTTTTCACGCAATATGCGCTCGATCAGGTCGTATGTCAATTGGCTTGAGCCAATCTCGTATGTACCGTTCTTAATCATATATTTGAGTGTTGTATTGTCTGTTGTGTTACTGTTTGTCGTTTTCAGCCACGACACACCCATTGTGAATTGTCGTCGCCACGCAGTTCATGCCTACATAGTAGGGCAGCATACGGTAGTTATCGAAATGCAGCATCACCATGTCGGCAGCCTTCCCCTCTTCGATTGAGCCAATAGTGTCAGCCATCCCCACAGCAGCCGCACCGTTGAGTGTCAGTGCTGTAATGATTTCCTCAATCGACATGTTCATATAAATGCGGGCAAGTGCGATAGTCAATGGAATAGAACCAGACAGGCAGGAACCGGGGTTGAGGTCGGTGGCAAGGGCAACTGCTCCGTCAGCGTCAATGAACTTGCGAGCAGGAGCATAAGGCTCACGAAGAGTGAACGCAGTCAGCGGCAAGAGGGTAGCCACGACACCGGCTCGTGCCATGTCCGCAACACCCTTGTCTGAAACGTGAAGCAGGTGGTCCGCTGAAAGAGCTCCAAGTTCAGCCGACAGTTCGGCGCCGCCAAGCGTGACGATCTCGTCAGCGTGGAGCTTGATGTCATATCCCATTTCGCGAGCAGCGAGCAACAAGCGGCGAGAGTCCTCAATCTCAAACACGTTCTTCTCGCAGAATATGTCACAGTTGCGAGCCTTGTCCTTGAAACGCGGCAGCATCTCGCGGATTATCAGGTCAACGTATTCGGCAGTGCGGCCTTTGTACTCCTTGGGGACTGCGTGCGCACCGAGGAATGTCGGCACTACATTGAGGCACTGCCCGGGCTTGCTGGCCAGACGGTTTATCACATCGAGCTGTTTCTCTTCTGTCTCAACATTGAGCCCGTATCCGCTTTTGGCCTCGACCGTAGTAACGCCCATGCGGCTCATGCGGTTGATGAACCACTGCGCGTTCTCCTCGAGTGTAGCGGCATCGGTGTCGCGAGTAGCGTTGACAGTTGACTGTATGCCGCCTCCGCGCTGCATGATAGACATGTAGCTCTCGCCGTTCATGCGCCACTCGAACTCGTCAGGACGGAAGCCGCCGAACACGAGGTGGGTATGCGAGTCCACAAAACCAGGGAGCAATACTTTGCCGCCAGCATCGATTACGTTATAGCCAGCAGTGTCAGCGACAGGGCAACCTGCAGTCGTGCCGACGTATGCTATCTTGCCATCGGCGGCGACAACGCATCCGTCCTCAATGACTGTGACCTTGCCCATATCCTTGCCCTTCAGAGCCTTGCTGCCCTTCGGGGTGACGACAGTCGCGTGTTTGATTATCATGTTCTGCATATCGTGCTGAATTTGATATGTAGGATTATTTGTTGACAAGCTGGCGGATATACTCCTCATCGGCAACATACGGCTCTGTAATCATGAAGCCGTTCTGCGCTTGGGTGTCGTTCCACTCCTTGACAGTAGACATTGCATTCTCGTTGCGAGCCCAGGAACGGCGGGCAACACCGCCCATAACATCCCAAAGCATAGCCTTGGTCAG
Organism: uncultured Muribaculaceae bacterium; assembly: GCA_934663645.1. Taxonomy (GTDB): domain Bacteria; phylum Bacteroidota; class Bacteroidia; order Bacteroidales; family Muribaculaceae; genus Lepagella. The sequence goes on from CAKUKR010000027.1 coordinate 23,619, forward strand.
GATTTCGTCAACGCGCTTCGAGCCGTCGCAGACCATGCCGAAACCGCCGTTGATAGCCTTGCCGATACCCACGCCGCCGCCGTTATGCAGAGCCACGAGGCTCATGCCGCGTGCGCAGTTGCCGGCGAAGCACTGTACCGCCATATCAGCCATAACGTTTGAACCGTCCTTGATGTTTGATGTCTCGCGGAATGGAGAGTCTGTGCCGCTCACATCGTGGTGGTCGCGGCCGAGCATGATCGGGCCGACCTCGCCGTTGCGAACCATCTCATTGAAACGGAGGGCGATCTTCAGACGGCCCATGGCGTCCTGATAGAGGATGCGGGCCTGTGTGCCGACCACGAGCTCGTTCTTCTCGGCATCGCGTATCCAGTTGTAGTTGTCGCGGTCCTGATAGCGGCGGTTGACGTCAATGCACTCCATGGCAGCACGGTCAGTCTTGACAAGGTCTTCATGCTTGCCGCTAAGGCATACCCAACGGAACGGGCCGTAACCGAAGTCGAACAAGCGCGGGCCCATGATGTCCTCAACGTATGACGGCCAGATGAAACCGTCTTTCTCGTCGATGCCGTTGCGCGAGATTTCCTTAACGCCGGCATCATAGATGGCTTTCATGAACGAGTTGCCGTAGTCGAAGAAGTATGTGCCGCGAGCCACGAGTTTCTTGATAGCCTCAAAATGGCGGCGCAGCGAAATGTCAACCTGACGGCGGAACTCCTCGGGATTCTCATGCAGCAGGCGTGTGCGCTCCTCGAATGTAAGGCTTGCAGGGCAATAGCCGCCCTCGTAGACAGCATGGCAAGATGTCTGGTCACTGAGCAACTCAACCTTTATATCGTTTTCGACAGCATACTCGAGCAGGTCAACTACATTGCCGTGGTATGCTATAGAGAGAGCCTTGCGCTCTTCCTCCGCTTCCTTCGCCCAGCGGAATGCCTCGGCGATGTCGCAGGTGACGCGCTGCACCCAGCCCTGGCTGTGGCGTGTCTCGATGCGAGAAGCGTCCACCTCGGCGATGATAGATGCTGCGCCGGCGATGTCGGCTGCCTTGGGCTGTGCGCCGCTCATGCCGCCCAGGCCTGACGAGATGAACAGGTGTCCACGCAAGTCGCCGTCATCGGGGATGCCGAGCTTCATGCGGCCTGCGTTAAGAAGAGTGTTGAATGTGCCGTGCACGATGCCCTGCGGGCCGATGTACATCCAGCCGCCGGCAGTCATCTGGCCATAGTTCGCTACGCCCATCTGCATGGCCTCGTGCCAATCGTGGAGGTTGTCAAAGAGGCCTACCATCAGCGCGTTGGTAATGATGACACGCGGAGCCTCCTTGCTTGAGGGAAACAAGCCGAGGGGGTGCCCCGATTCGATTACGAGCGTCTGTTCGTCTGTCAGCTCTTCGAGGTATTTTTTGATGAGGCGGTACTGAAGCCAGTTCTGGCATACCTGTCCAGTCTCGCCGTAGGTGACAAGTTCATACGGATACAAAGCAACGTCAAAGTCCAGGTTGTTGTCAATCATCACCTGAAAAGCCTTGCCCTCGATGCAACGGCCCTTGTACTCATCGATAGGCTTGCCCTTGATCTGCCCTTGCGGACGCCAGCGGTAAGCGTAGATGCGACCGCGTGTGCGGAGTTCCTCGAGGAACTCCGGAGCAACCTTTTCATGCAGCTCGGTAGGGAGGTAGCGCAAAGCGTTGCGTACAGCTGTGACAGTTTTTTCTGGAGTGAGGGTATAACCTCTGTCGGGAGCGCGGCGGATGCCCTCTGCGAATGTTGGCATTTCCGGCAATTCTGCACTGAGGTGTATTCGTTGTATATCCATGGTAGTTGTATGTTTGTTGTAGGTCCTGTAGACCGTAAGATTTTACTGCAAAGGTAATATAAAAACCGGGATGATGCGTACTTTATACGTATAAAAAGTCTTGCCCCTATGGCGTAAATTGCCCTATGTTAATCAATTCGCGGCACAGCTCGCCGACAGGGTGTGAAAGACGTCCTTATGTAGACAGAGGGAGTGCTTGAGCAAGCATCCCTCTGTAGTATGTCATACTGCTGAGCTTCATCCTATGGCAGAGCGAATGATGCCGCGCTGCGAGTTGTTGATGAAATCGATTATCTCGTCACGCAGGCTGGTCTGCGGCAATGTTTCCATGACTAGTTTCACGGCGTTTGACACGTTCAGGTCACTGAGGTAGATTATGCGGTATACCTCGCCAATAGTTGCAATATCCTCTTCGGAGAAACCGTTGCGGTGCATTCCTATCGTGTTCAGCCCGACGTATGAAATTGGCTCGCGGGCCGCCTTGACATACGGCGGTATGTCCTTGTTGACCAACGCGCCGCCTTGCAGCATTATGTTCTTGCCAATATGGCAGAACTGGTGGATAAGGCTTCCGCCGCCGATGACGGCAGCGTCGTCGATGCGCACCTCGCCGGCTATCTGCGAAGCGTTTGACATTATCACGCGGTCTCCCAGCACACAGTCATGGGCGATGTGGCAGTACGCCATAATGAGGCAGTTCTTGCCCACTACGGTTTTGCCCTTGGAGGCGGTACCGCGATTGACCGTTACACACTCGTGCAGGACAGTGCCGTCGCCTATGTATGCGTATGTCTTCTCGCCACGGAACTTCAGGTCTTGCGGTATTCCCGCTACTACAGCACCCGGAAAGATGGTCACGCCGTTGCCTATGCGTGCACCAGGAAAAATGGTGACATTGCTGTGAATGATGCAGTTGTCCCCGATTTCCACATCCTCGTGGATGCGCGTGAAGCTGTCTATCTGCACGTTGTTGCCGATATGCGCATCGGGGGAAATATCTGTGTATTTGCTTATCATATATGCAGGTCGGTAAAAAGAGGATTATTTGTTCTTGATTATCTGAGCCATGAACTCCGCCTCGCACACGATTTTCTCGCCGACAAATGCGTATCCCTTGACAATGGCGCATCC
>CAKUKR010000028.1 GCA_934663645.1 uncultured Muribaculaceae bacterium
GCAATCAGAAAGAACAATCGGTGTATTCCCCAACCGGGGTTTACACCGATTTCCGTATAATCACGGCAAGCAGGGACGCGACATGGTCACACATCCCCGACATAGTAGGGACACGGCGTGCCGTGTCCGAAGGGCGACAAACACAATAATTTGATTTGCAGTGACTTGGTTGCGGGTACGGCACGCCGTGTCCCTACACTGGCAACGCAATCATACGCGGTCTGCTCATTTTGACACGCATCCGCCGTTGCACCGCTTGCCTAAAACGAAACTGACATGACCGAGATACCCGAAGACCTGCTCCACTGGGCGGACGAAATTGACGCGGCTGTCACTATCTGTGACGCTGACGCCAAAATACTCTACATGAACGACCGCTCGCGCCAGACGTTCGCCCGTCACGGCGACATCATAGGCCACGACCTGATGCAGTACCACCCGCAGCGGGCGCAGGAGCAGATACGCCACATGCTCGCCACCGGCGAGACCAACGCCTATACCATAGAGAAGAACGGGCTGCACAAGCTCATCTTCCAGACACCCTGGCGACGCGACGGCAAGATTGCCGGCCTCGTCGAGCTGTCGATGGTAATCCCGGCGGAAATGCCGCATTACATACGCTGACGCATAACGACATACACTCATGAAGAAACGTCTCCTCATATTCTGCACGCTGCTGCTCTCGCTCATCGGCACAGCAGCGGCGCAGAGCGACTATTACGCACGCAAGGCGCAGGGTTACCAGCGCGAAGCGGAGTATTACCAGAAGAAGGCTGACGGCTACCGCCGCGAAGCCGAATATTACTTGCGCAAGGCCGAGGGCTACCAGCGTGAGGCGGCATATTACACGCGCAAGGGCGACACCGACCGCGCCAAGACCAACAACCGCTGGGCCAGCGACGCGATGGACCGCTACAAGACGCAGATGCGTTGGGCCTCCGAGGCAAACGACAAGGCCGCTATGTACCTGCGCTGGGCTGCCGACGCCCTGAAAAAGCAGTAGTCCGCCCGCTATGGGGGCAGGTCAAATCAGAGTTCTCGGAGTTCTCAGAGCTCTCGGAGAACTCCGAGCAGGTGTGATTTTGATTTTAGGGGGATTGTGACTAAATTTGCAGTCTGAACATCAACATTACCGCTATATGAACCGCAAGCAGAAAATCGTGTTCTTTTCCGGCCTGGGCGTGGTCGTCGCCCTCATTGTGCTTATCATCGTGCTGCTGGTCAATGACCGTGGCGCGTCAAAGTCGAGCGACGAGGACTCGCTGATGGACAAATCAGAGCAGGTAGACTCGTTGCAGAACGCTTACGACGAGCTGGAACTGGTCAATGAGTACCGGGAGCTTGAGGCTGATTTCTCGCAGTATGAGGGGCAGCAGAAGTACCTTAAGAACGACACGCTGGTACGCCAGTACAATGACGCGAAGAAGCGCGTGGAGTCGCTGCTCAAGGAATTGAAGAGCGAGAAGCGCAGCAACCAGGAGAACCGCGAGAAAATCAAGCAGCTGCAGGCGGAGATAGCGACGCTGAAGGACATCGTGCGCCATTACCTCGAGGAGATAAAGCGCCTCGGCGAGGAGAACGAGGGGCTGAAGCAGGAGATAGAGCAGGTGTCGGCCCGCAACCAGGAGCTCAGCTCGCAGGTGACTGCCGCCAATGCGAGCAACGAGCGGCTGGCGCAGACTGTCAGCGTCGCCAAGAAGCTGAACATCACCGGGCTGTCGCTTACGGCATACAACAAGGGCGGCAAGGCGGAGAAGAAAATCAAGAAGGCTAAGCAGCTGGGCGTGAGTTTCACCGTGGCTCCTAACAACACGGCCGCGCCCGGCAAGAAGACATTCTATGTGCGTGTGCAGTCGCCCGAGGGCAGCCTCGTGGGCAGCGGGCCGTCATTCACGATAGACGGCGCGCATGTGCAGAGTTCGGGAGCCAGACAGGCGGAGTATGACAACGGCGAGCTGAAAGTGACGGTATACGTCAACGTGACGTCGTCGCTGACCCCCGGCAGCTACACCGTGGAGGCGTTCTGCGACGGCAACCGCCTCGGCTCGACGCACGTCACGATGAAGAATTGATTAATCGTTTGATCTGCAATGATTTGATTGTGGGGGACACGGCACGCCGTGTCCCTGCACTGACAGTGTAATCTCATTCGCGGTAATATACGCGCTTGACACGCGGCGAGACGGAGGTGACAATCTCGTATGGGATTGTGCCGAGCACGTCTGCGAGCCGCTGCACGGGCATCTTCCTGCCGAATATCTCGACCGAGTCGCCGACTGCGCAGTCGATGCCGGTCACGTCTATCATGCAAGCGTCCATGCAGATGTTGCCGACCGTGGGCGCGGGCTTGCCGTTCACGTCAACGCATATCGCGCCGCAGCCGAAATGCCGGTTCATGCCGTCGGCGTAGCCGATGGGTATTGTGGCGATGACACTGTCGCGCTGCAGCACGCCGCGCCGCCCGTAGCCGATGGTCTCGCCCTTCTTCCAGCGGCGCAGGGCAATGATGACCGTGCGCAGCGTTGAGACGACGGCGAGCGGCTCTTCCACCTGCGGCGGCAGAGTGTTGATGCCGTAGAGGCCTATGCCGAGGCGCGCCATGTCGTAGTGCGCCTGGGGGAAGCGCAGTATGCCGGCAGAGTTGAGGACGTGGCGGAGTATGCGGCGCGGATAGTGCGACTGCATGTACTCGGTGTACCGCGCGAAGCGGTCGAGCTGCAGCTGCGTGTAGTCGTTCATGTCGAGGCAGTCGGCGGTGGCGAGGTGCGAGAACGCCGAGCGAATGGCCACATTGCCCTGGCTGTTGACTGTCTCCATGAGCTGCGGCAGCTCCTCCTCGACAAATCCCATGCGGTGCATTCCGGTGTCGAGCTTGATGTGCACCGGATAGTCATGCACGCCGTTTTTGGCGGCCTCGCGTATCACGTCGTGCAGCATTTCCATGCTGTAGATCTCCGGCTCGAGGCGGTTGGCAAACATCGAGCGGTAGTTGACGACTTTGGGGTTCATGACCATAATGGGCATGGTGATGCCGCCTCGCCGCAGCTCGATGCCCTCGTCGAGGACGGCGACGGCGAGGTATGCCGCGCCCTGCGCCTGCAGCGTCTTGGCAATCTCGTAGCTGCCGGCGCCGTAGCCCGAGGCCTTGACCATTGCTATCAGCCCGGTCTGCACCGGCAGGTGGCTGCGGAAATAGTTGTAGTTCTTGACCACGGCATCGAGGTTTACCTCGAGCACAGTCTCGTGCTTGCGTGCCTCGAGCATTTCGCACAGGCGGTCAAACCCGTATTCCGGCGCGCCTTTGAGCAGGATAATCTCGTTGGAAAAGTCAGAGGTCGAGAGGTTTTGCATCAGCTCTGCCGTCGAGGCGAAGCAGCGTGCGCTGCCGCCGAAGAGGTCGCGTGCAGCCACGAGTTCCGGACCTACGCCGATGAATCGGTGCACGTGCATGGCGCGTACCAGGCGGCTGATGTCGCCGTACACGTCGCTGCGGCGCGATTCGTGGCGCAGGTCGCTCAGTATCAGCGTTGTTGTCCTGCCGTCGGCGGCGCGGCGGTTCATGAAGTCGAGAGCCGGCATCAGCGACCCATAGTCGCTGGTGTATGAGTCATATATCAGCGAGCAGCCGTTTACGCCCTCGCTGACGTTGAGCCGTGTGCCTATGGCATGGAGTGCGGCAAACCGCGTGTGTATCGTCTCGCTGTCTATGCCGCACAGGAGCATATATGCCAATGCGTTGAGGGCGTTCTCGATATCGCTGGCGGCGGTGAAGCCGATGGTCAGAGTGTCCGCTGTGCCGCCGTGTACGTATTCAATAACGGTGCTGCCTCCTGTCTGCTGAACGGACTTGACATACAGGGCAGCGGAGGTGTCTGTGCGCGAGCGGCGGAAGCGTCGCGAGGGGTCTATGTCGGCAAGCGCGGCGGCGATAATAGGGTTGTCGGCATCATAGATTACGTGCCGGACATGCGGCGCGTGGGCGAGCAGTGCTTTCTCGCGGGCTTTGTCAGCGATTGAGTTGAAGCCCTCGGCGTGTTCGTCGCCAATGTTGGTGAAAATCACCACGTCCGGGTCGATGATGTCGGCGAGGGTCTTCATTTCGCCCTGCCGTGAAACGCCGGCCTCGATGACAGCCACGTCCGTATTGCCGTCTATTTCCCACATCGAGAGGGGCACGCCGATGCGGCTGTTGAAGCTTCGCGGCGAGCGCACCATGCTGCACAGCGGCTCCATTAGCTGGAAAAGCCATTCCTTCAGTGTGGTCTTGCCCCGGCTGCCGGTAATGGCGACCACCTGCGCGGGGCGTGGCGGCAGAGTCTTGGCAACGGTCTGCAACGCCGCCACAACGTCCGGGACGACGAGGAAGACGGCATCTGGCATTTGCCGAGCGTCGTCAGGCATACGGTCAACGACAAAGCAGCGCACGCCACGGTCATACAGCTGGCGGATGTAGCGGTGTCCGTCATTCTCGGGGGTGCGTATAGCGAAAAACAGGGAAGTCTGCGGATATGAAAGCGACCGTGAGTCGGTCAGCAAAATCTCGATGCGGCGGTCAGTTGCCGGCATGGGCAACCCGAGCGTCCGCGCCACTGTCTGTATGTCTGTCACCATGATGCCTGTATAGAGGTCTGCTGTCAAAAGCGAAGCCGAAGGAAGACGCTGCATGCCGCAGAGCCGTTCCTTCGGCAGTTGAATATAGGGTTTTACTTCTTGGCTTCGGGCACGAGGAAATGGTCGCCTGTGGCGCGTACTATGTTGTCATAGTATTCCTGGTTGTAGCCCGGGAAGTCGGGGTATACGGGGTGGTGGTTCTCGTCATAGATGAACTTGCCGTTCTCGTCCACCTTCTTGCGGTTGCCGTCCATGTAGCGGACCAGGAGGAACTGCGCGAGTTCGCGGTAAGCGTCAGTAGCCTCCTTGGCTATTGCTGCGCCCTCGCTGTTTACCTCGGCTATGAGAGCGTCAGTGCTGCCGGTTTCGGCGAGCTGCGCTAGGTATTTCTCGCGCTCAGGGCGTGAGGAGATGTATTTCTGCTCGAGGCTGGACTGCACCTTGCGTATGTCGCCTATCATCAGGTCATAGCGGTTGTACGCCTGGTTTGCCACCCAGTTGTTCATCCAGAAGTTGGACGTTTCGGAGAATGTGTTCATGTCGCCGTTGCCGTGGCGTATCTCGAGGGGGACTTCCGTCATTGAGCAGTAGAACGGCATGTATACGCAAGTGTTGGTGTCGTCAGTGCCGAACCATATCACGCCGCCGACGGGGTCGGGGAGGTCGGCGCGGCTCTGTGTGACGAAGCTCCAGCCGGTCTGCTGCGTAGCGATGGCGCGTTCATGCACATAGTGCTTGCCGTTGACCTCATAGTCCATGGGACGCCAGCGGTAGGGGACATGGTTGGGACCGGCGCCTATGTCATTGTGCATGTCGAAGGGGGTGTCCTCGAAATGGTCGCGCATGCGCTCCTGCATCTCGGCGAGCGACACCTTGCGGTCGGGTATGATATAGAGCGGCATCGGCTCGTTGCTTTCGCCCGAGCACCAAGCGTAGTATTTCTCGGCATCCTTGCTGAAGCGGCGGAAATAGCTCCATACGCGGGCGTCGCAGCCGCGGCGGGTGTCGGGGTTGTGCTCGCCGTATGTGTCGGCAAACGAGAAGTCCGCGTCCTTGCCGTCGTACCAGCCGCGCTTGCGTGCGAAGGAGATCATGTCCTTGGAATAGCGCACATTCTCCTTGTCTTTGAGGTTGACCTGACGTATTCGCGGCTCGTTGGCGTGTCCGGAGATAGCCTCGTCGGGGATGCGCACTGCTATCCACACCGCGCCTTTCTCCGCGCCCTTGCCTATCATTTCGAGCACCCACAGCTCGTTCTTGTCAGCGATAGAGAATGACTCGCCGGAGCTGGCGTATCCGTATTTCTCGACCAGCGAAGTCATCACGTCGATGGCCTCGCGGGCAGTCTTGGAGCGTTCCAGTGCAATCTGTATCAGCGAGCCGTAGTCGATGATGCTTTTTCCGGTAGTGTCCTGCAACTCCTTGCGGCCGCCCCAGGTGGATTCGCCTATGGCTACCTGATGCTCGTTGATGTTGCCCACGACGTTGTAGGTGTGTGCCACTTCCGGTATCTCGCCGAGGGGCTTGCTCGTGTCCCACTCGATGACGCGGCGCATCGCGCCCTTGGGGTGGTCGGCGGCGGGGGTGTTGATCAGCTCGCCGAAGAGGTTGTGCGAGTCAGCGGCGTAAGTGACCATCACAGAGCCGTCCGTAGTCGCCTTCTTTCCGGCGAGGAGGTTGGTACAGGCCCATGCCTCTGCGCCTCCGGCGGCGAGCATGGCTGCAATCAATAACGGGATATATTTCATCGTGTCAGGTTGATATGGTAATTATTGAAAGACGAAATTAGTACAAAAAGGGGAGTTTTCCAAGGATGACGGCGAAATATCGGTATATTTTTATTAATTTCGCGGCATAATTGGGTGTGCCACAGGCATGCCTCGCCGATTACGTGACAATATATGCCGCCGTCAGCCGCATAGGAGGGGGTTGTTGCAGCATATCCGTCAGGGGTCGTGCGTCAACAACTAACAAAGGACTATATTGAATACATTTGAAGATTTGGGGGTAGACCCCCGACTGCTGCAGGCCATAGGCGAGATGGGGTTTGTCAATCCCATGCCGATACAGGAGATGACCATCCCGCACCTGCTCAACGAGGACAGTGACGTGGTAGGGCTGGCGCAGACCGGCACAGGCAAGACGGCGGCTTTCGGACTGCCGCTGCTGCAGCGCATTGACAGCGAGCGTGAAGTGCCGCAGGCCCTCATCATCGCGCCCACACGTGAGCTGTGCCTGCAGATTGCCGGCGACCTCGCCGACTTTTCCAAGTACTTGCCAGGCATACGTGTGCTGCCCGTATACGGCGGCTCGAGCATAGAGAGCCAGATCAAGGCCCTGCGCAAGGGCGTGCAGGTGATAGTGGCCACCCCCGGCCGCCTCATCGACCTGATACGCCGCGGTGTGGTGCACCTCGACGAGGTGCATACCGTGATACTCGACGAGGCCGACGAGATGCTCAACATGGGCTTCATCGACGACATCAACCAGATACTCGGCAATGTCCCCGAAGACCGCAAGATGCTGATGTTCTCCGCCACTATGCCCCGCGAGATAGCGCAGATAGCCAAGGACTTCATGCACGACCCCGTGGAGTTCGTGGCGGGCAACCGCAACGAGGGCGCAGCCAACGTCAAGCACGTCTACTACATGGTCAAGGCGCAGGACAAGTACCTCGCGCTGAAACGTGTAGCCGACGACAATCCCGCCATCTACGGCATCGTCTTCTGTCGCACGCGCAAGGAGACGCAGGATGTGGCGGACAAGCTGATCAACGACGGCTACAACGCCGACTGTCTGCACGGCGACCTGTCACAGGCGCAGCGCGACCTGGCGATGAAAAAGTTCCGCGACCACATCACGCAGCTGCTCGTGGCAACCGACGTGGCTGCCCGTGGCCTCGACGTGGACGACCTGACGCACGTCATCAACTACGGCCTGCCCGACGACACTGCCGTCTACACACACCGCTCCGGGCGTACCGGGCGTGCCGGCAAGACCGGCGTGTCGGTGGCTATAATACACTCTCGCGAGAAGGGGCGGCTGCGCCAGATTGAGAAGAAGATCGGCAAGGAGTTCGAATACAGCAAAGTCCCCACGCCCGAAGGCATCATCGAGAAGCAGCTCTATGACCTCGCCGACCGCCTCGAGAAAGTGGAGGTCAACGAACCCGAGATAGCGAAATACCTGCCGGCGGTGCGCAAGAAGCTCGAATGGCTCTCCGAGGAGGACCTGCTCAAGCGCGTGTTCTCGCTCGAGTTCAACCGCCTGCTGTCCTATTACCAGGATATGCCAGACATTGACCTGAACGAGGCCGGCAGCCGCAAGAAGGACAAGGAGACGCGCCAGCGCGAGAAGAAGGACAAGGACCGCCGCACCGCCGAGGGCGGTTACGAGCGTGTAATGGTGGACATAGGAAAGGCCGAGGGCTTTTTCCCGGGCAACCTCATGGAAACCATCAACAAGAACATCGACGGCGACAAGCCAGACATCGGCCGCATCGACCTGCTGCCGGGCTACACACTCTTTGACGTGCGCAAGGCCGACGCGCAGAATGTCGTCGCCGCGCTCAAGAACGCCGACTTCTTCGGCCGCCGCCTATATGCCGAGATTGCCGACCCGGACAAGGACTATGCCGCCATGCGCAAACGCCGCAGCAAGCGTGGCGACCGAAAGGACGATGACCGCCCCCAAAAACGCCGTGACCGCCGCGAGGACGCGCATGAAGACCGACGACGCAGGCGCGACGACGCTTTTGCCGCTGCCGCTCCCAGGAAGCCGCGCAAGGAGAAACCCTACAAGGAGAAACCGGCCAAAAAAGCCGACAAAGCCCCCAAGAAGCCGAAATACAACGGCAACTACGACATTTTCATCAACAAGAAGAAAAAATAACCGCATACAAAACCTCTCCAGCCATGAAGCAACTGTTCATACGCATACTGTGTGCCGTCGCCGCGCTCCTTGCCGCCATCGGCGCATCTGCCGGCAAGGCCGAGCCAAGGCATCTGACAGCCGACAGCGTGTTCATCAAGCTGCCCGTTGACGTGATACAAGTGCTCAACGTCTCCTCTCGCATGGATATGCTCGACTATTACCGCAACGACAGCATATACCGCGCCCCCAACCTGCCGGGCGGCGAGTCGTGCCTGCGCCGCGTGACGCCCTCTTTCCTCGAGGCGGAGCTTACGGCCGTCAGCACCATACAGATACGCATACTCCCCGGCAAGGACGGTGACATCGCCGCTGTCAACTACACTGTTGACAGCACCGGCTCGCAAGCCGACAGCCGCCTGTACTTCTACGATGCCGACATGAAGCCGCTGCAGGCCTCGCGCCTGTTCAGCGAGCCGGAGACGCGCCAGTTCTTCCGCATTGACCGCGGCAGCGCGACCTCGATGCGCGAGCTGCTCGACATGGTGCCGTTCCCCACGGTGCAGTATTCCCTCTCCGCCGACGACACCGCCCTGACGGCGCGCCTGACAGTCGAAGGGAACATCGACAAGGACGACTACAACATAATGAAGCTGTTCCTCGTGCCGGAGCTGCGGTATGTATGGGACGGCAAGAAATACAAGCTGGAAAAGAAGAAATAACGAGCGCGGAGCACGGCACGGCTGTGCCGCTGCCGCCCGCATAAACAAGATACGAATATGGAAAGACCGGTAAGGGTGAGATTTGCCCCGTCGCCTACGGGCCCGCTGCACATCGGCGGTGTCCGCACGGCTCTGTTCAACTACCTTTTCGCACGCCGCAACAACGGCAAGATGATATTGCGCATTGAGGACACGGACTCCAACCGCTTTGTCCCCGGCGCGGAGGACTACATCAACGAGTCACTCGCATGGCTCGGCATACATATTGACGAGGGTGTCCGCGAGGGCGGGCCTTTCGGGCCGTACCGCCAGAGCGAGAGGCGCGACATTTACCGCAAATACGTGGATATGCTCCTCGACGAGGGCAAGGCATACATCGCCTTCGACACCCCGGAGGAACTCGCCGCCGCCCGAGAGCGCACGCCCAACTTCCAGTATGACGCTTCCACACGCATGCAGATGCGCAACTCACTGACGCTTCCCGCCGAGGAGGTGAAGGACCTCATCGACGCCGGCACGCAGCACGTCGTGCGCTTCCTCGTCGAGCCCCACCGCGAGATTACCGTCAACGACCGCATACGCGGCAAGGTGACCATCAACTCCGACATCGTGGACGACAAGGTGCTGTTCAAGAGCGCGGACAACCTGCCCACGTACCACCTCGCCAACATCGTCGATGACCACCTCATGGAGGTGAGCCATGTGATACGCGGCGAGGAGTGGCTGCCCTCTGCGCCCCTCCATGTGATGCTCTACGAGGCTTTCGGCTGGACTGACACAATGCCCGAGTTTGTGCACCTGCCCCTGCTGCTCAAGCCTGTCGGCAACGGCAAGCTCTCAAAGCGCGACGGCGACAAGCTCGGCTTCCCCGTCTTCCCCCTCGAGTGGCACGACCCAAAGACCGGCGACGTTTCCTCGGGATACCGCGAGAAGGGATACCTGCCTGAGGCGGTGGTCAACTTCCTCGCCCTGCTGGGCTGGAATCCAGGCGACGACACCGAGCTGATGGACATGGACACGCTGATACAGAAGTTCTCCTTTGAGCACTGCTCAAAGGCCGGCGCCAAGTTCGACTACAAGAAGGGCGCATGGTTCAACCACGAGTACCTGATGCGCATGCCCGACGACAAGCTGGCCCGCCTCTTCATGCCCGTGCTTGAAGCCAAGGGCGTGACCGGCTTTTCAGAGGACTATGTGGCGCGTGCCGTAGGCATGGTCAAAAGCCGTGTGGATTTCATCGACGAGCTCTGGGACCAGGGAGACTTCTTCTTCGTCGCTCCGACTGAATATGCCGAGAAGGATGTGCGCAAACGCTGGAAGGAGGACACCCCGCAAATCATGGACCAGCTCATCGGCGTGCTTGAGGGCATCGACGACATGACCTCCGCCAATGCGGAGAAGATCGTCCTCGGCTGGATAGAGGAGAACGGCTATCACCTCGGCAACGTGATGAACGCTTTCCGCCTCGCCGTCGTGGGCTCTTGCCGAGGCCCGCACATGTTTGACATCACCGAGCTGATGCCGCGACAGGAGGTCATAGCACGCATACGCCGTGCCATCGACACTATCGGCAAATGAAGAGCCTGGCAAGCAGACTGAAAGAGGCGCACAGTGCGGTGGCGGAAGTATGCCGCCGCACCCTTGAGCCTGCACTCTACACTGCCGGCATACGCCTGTATGCCGCCGGTGTGAAATGCGCTGCGCTGTGGATGCCGAAAGCCAGGCTGATGATCGAAGGGCACAGGCAGACGAAAGAGCGGCTGAAAGCGGCTGTCTCGTGCTGCTGCAAGCCGAGGATATGGGTGCATGCCGCCTCGCTGGGAGAGTTTGAGCAGGGCCGCCCGCTCATCGAGGAGATACGCCGCCGCCGTCCCGATGCAAAAATCGTGCTGTCGTTCTTCTCGCCTTCCGGCTACGAGGTGCGCAAGGACTGGAACGGCGCCGACGCTGTGGTCTACCTCCCTTTTGACACCCCGGGCAATGTGCGGCGTTTTCTCGATGCCGTGCGCCCGGAGATGGCGTTCTTCATCAAGTACGAGTTTTGGCGCAACTACCTCTACGGGCTGTGGTACAGGCATATACCCACCTATCTGGTATCGGCTGTCTTTCGCCCCGAGCAGGCGTTTTTCAAGCGGCGCAGCGCGTGGTACCGCTATTGGCTGCGACTGTACAGCCGCATTTATGTCCAGGACGAGCGTAGCGTGCGGCTGCTCGACGCTGTCGGCATACGCAATGTCGAGGCGGTAGGCGACACCCGCTTCGACCGTGTGACCGACATCATGAACTCGCGTCGCGAGATACCTGCCTTGCAGTCGTTTGCCGCGCCTCGCGAGGACAATTCCCCGGTTATGGTGGTCGGCTCGAGCTGGCCCGCCGACGAGGATGTGTACCGCGGCTGGGTGACGGAAAAAGGGGTGCGCACCGTCATTGCCCCGCATGAGTTTGACAGCCAGCGGCTCGGCCGCCTTCAGCGCGAGTTCCCCGATGCCGTCCTGTATTCGCAGGTCAAGGACGACCCTGCGAAAGCTGCCACGGCGCGGACGCTTATCATCGACTGCTTCGGGCTGCTCAGCTCGGCATACGCATACGGCGACATGGCATACGTCGGCGGAGGCTTCGGCGCGGGTCTGCATAACATCAACGAGGCGGCTGTCTACGGCATACCCGTGGTATACGGCCCTAACAACCATAAGTTTATCGAAGCGCAGGAGCTTAAGGCAGCCGGCGGCGGCTTCCCTGTCGCCTCACGCGAGGAATTCTGCCGCGCCGCCGACGCGCTGCTCGATGAGGGCGTGCGCCGCGCTGCCGGCGAGAAGGCCGCCGCATATATCCGCTCCAAACTCGGTGCCACAAAGCGCATCTGTGACGATATATTCTGACCGCGCAATATCGCAGGGCGCAGCCGCGTTAAAGTATTACTATGCATAGGATTGTCAGATATTTATGTATCATCATAGCACTTCTCGCCCTCCCGGCGTGCAAGGGCCCGAAACTCTCTGTAGCCAACGAGCAGATGGCTCGCGGCGAGTTCTTTGACGCTTCAAAAACGTACCGCAAGGTCTACAACTCGCTCAACCCCAGGGACCAGCGCGAATTGCGCGGCGAGGTGGCGTACAAGCTTGCCACCTGCTACCGCCGCCTAAACCAGGCCGCACGTGCCACGGCGGCATACCAGAACGCCATAAGGTACGAATATCCCGATTCGATGGTATACTATTACCTGGGACGCTCCCTTCAGGCCGAAGGAAAATACCAGCAGGCGATAGACGCATACGCCATTTACCAGCAGTGGCATCCCGATGACATCCTCGCCCGCGAGGGTATACGCGGCTGCAGAACCGCTATGGCGAAAAAAGGCACTCGCGACACACGCTATGTGGTCAAGAACGCCAAGCTTTTCAACTCGCGCCGCGCCGACTTCGCCCCGATGTACCTTGACAAGAACTATGACGTGCTTTACTTCACGTCAACAACCGAGAAGGCTACCGGCAAGGACAAGAGCGAAATCACCGGCACGAAGAAAAGCGACATATTCTTCTCCAAGAAGGACGAGCGCGGCGAGTGGCAGCGTCCCGAGCCGGCAGAGGGCGAGCTGAATTCCGAGATGGACGAAGGCATAGTCTCGTTCTCGCCTGACGGCATGACCATGTACCTGACCATGGCGCGACGCTCTCCCGTGGCAAACACTACTGTGGAGATATACACCTCCAAACGCTCCGAGCAGTCATGGAGCAAGCCCGTGAAGTATGAAGTCACCCCCGACACCCTTTCCGCCGTGGGGCATCCCGCTGTATCGCCCGACGGCAACTGGCTATATTTCACCTCCGACATGCCCGGCGGATACGGCGGCAAGGACATCTGGCGCATCTCGCTGACCTCCGCCAAGGGCTCGCTCGAGAACCTCGGCCCGCAAATCAACACCCCCGGCGACGAGATGTTCCCCTATATGCGTGCCGACACGCTGCTATATTTCGCCTCTGACGGACACCCGGGCTTCGGCGGCCTCGACCTGTTCCGCGCCAACCTCGACGCGACAGGACAGCGGTGGACTGTCGAGAACATGGGCATGCCCATCAACAGCTCCGGCGACGATTTCGGCATCACTTTCGGCAAGGGCGAGGAGGGCTTCTTCAGCTCAAACCGTGGCGACGCCCGAGGCTACGACCACATTTACAGCTTCGTCCTTCCCGACTTGAAAATCACCATCTCCGGTTATGTCATCGACAAGGACGACGAGCCTGTCCCCAACGCCATAATACGCATCGTTGGCGACGACGGCTCCAACCAGAAGGAGGTGGCCCGCGACGACGGCTCGTTCAAGTTCAACCTCCAGCGCGGCGTGAAATATGTCATGATGGCCGGCGCGAAGGGGTATTTGAATATGAAGCAGGAATTTGTCTCCGACTCTGCCGAGGAGGATGCAGACTATGTGATAGACTTCGTGCTGGCCTCAATCAACAAGCCCAATGTGGTCGAAAACATATTCTACGACTTTGACAAGGCCTCGCTGCGTCCCGAGTCAAAAGAGGCTCTCGACCAGCTCGCGCAGATGCTGCGTGACAACCCCAACATCACTCTCGAGATGAGCAGCCACACCGACCGCTGGGGCTCGGACGAGTACAACATCGACTTGAGCAACCGCCGCGCGAAAAGCGTTGTGGACTACCTCATCGCCGCCGGCATCGCTCCTGACCGCCTCACCTGGGCCGGATACGGCAAGACCCGACCAAAAAACGTCACCAAGCGCATCAACTCCCAGTTCCCGCAGTTTGAGGAGGGGACGGTGCTGACCGAGGAGTACATACTCACGCTCTCCGAGGAAGACCAGAGCGTGGCTGACCAGATAAACCGCCGCACGGAGTTCAAGGTGACGGCGACGGACTATGACCCGTTCTGACCTGTTTACACACTCTGATGGACACCTCATTCCGCACCCCGTACCGTCCGCACCCCTCTGCACCGATTGACCTGCACAAGCCTGTGCTGATGATAGGCTCGTGCTTCACCGACAATGTCGGTGCGCAGTTGCGCCGCCGTATGGTCAACGTGTCACACAACCCCGCCGGGACGCTCTTCAACCCACAGTCGATTTGCAACGTCCTCAACGCCGCCCTCGACGGCATAATGCCGGAATATGAAGACCACGGCGGGTTGTGGAACTCATGGCTGCTCCCCGGAGAGTTCTCCTCGCCCGACCGCGACCAGGCCGTAAGGCTCGGCTCTGGCGCGCTGGCACGGCTCGCAGAGTATGCGCGTACCGCCGGGACGCTGATTGTCACATTCGGCACGGCGATAGTCTATGCACTCGCCCGCCCTCCCTTTGCCGTGGTTTCCAACTGCCACAAGCAGCCCTCGGCGACATTCTTCCGCGACCTGCTGACCGTGGAAACGATAACGGCGGCATGGGACGCACTCATCACGCGGCTGCGCAGCGTCAACCCCTCACTGCGCATCATCTTCACCGTCAGTCCCGTGCTGCACCTCAAAGAGGGCTTCCACGCCAACGCCGTCAGCAAGTCGGTGCTCCTCCTTGCCGTTGACCGCATCGCCTCGCTGCACGCCGACTGCGAATATTTCCCGGCTTACGAGATATTCAGCTACGACCTGCGCGACTACCGCTTCTACGCCGACGATATGCAGCACCCCTCTCCGGCGGCTGTCGCATACATCTACGCCCTGTTTGAGCAGACATACATCGCGCCTGACGACCGCAAGACCCTCGACCGCGCCCTGAACCTGCGCCAGCGCACCGAACACCGTCCGCTCCACCCCGGCACCGAAGCCGCCCGACGCTTTGCCGACGACACCGCCTCCCTCCTCCGCGACTTCCTCTCCCGTCACCCCCACCTCGTCCCATAAGCATGGCAATATCCCCGGCAGGGTAGGGACACGGCGTGCCGTGTCCGCAATCAAGTTTCTGCATTTCAACAACATACCCCCTCGCCGACAAGCGGACACGGCACGCCGTGTCCCTGCTTATTTTCGGCATACGCCGCTGTGCGGCGTGGGGATTGCGGCGGTGTGGGAATAATGTGCTAAATTTGCACTCGGAAATGAGTGTACAGGTAAAGGAGAAAATATCAGAAGTGGGGGAGTTCATCTCCGAATACGCAGCTCACATGGTCGGCTGCGGCGTGCATACGTCGCGTGTCATACGCTCTGCCAAGCGTATTGGCAAATCCTACGGCTATGAGGTGAAAATCAGCGTGTTCCAGCGCAGTGTCATCATGACTCTCTTTGACAGCGAAACACACGAGGCGCACAACGAGGTCGAGGAGATACCCACCCTGCCTATCAGCTTCGAGGCAAACTCCCTGCTGAGCGCGTTGAGCTGGGAGACGTATGACAGCCACCTGCCGCTCGCCGTGCTGCGCGAGAAATACCGCAAGATAGTCAGCCGCCCCGCCATACACCCCTTTTTCGTGCTTATGCTTGTCGGCTTTGCCAACGCCTCGTTCTGCCGCCTATTCGGCGGCGACTGGTGGTCGATGGGGGTGGTGTTCTCCGCCACCCTGTGCGGCCTTTTCCTCAAGCAGCAGATGACTCGCGCCGGCATCAACCACTATATCGTGTTCATGGTCTCCTCATTCGTCGCGTCGCTATGCGCCTCGATAGCGTTGATATTCGACACTACATCCGAGATTGCGCTCGCCACCAGCGTGCTTTACCTCGTTCCCGGCGTGCCGCTGATAAACGGCGTGATTGACATCGTCGAGGGGCATATCCTCTCCGGGCTGTCGCGCCTCATTCAGGCGTTCCTGCTGATAGTCTGCATTGCAGTCGGGCTGTCGATAACATTGTTGTTGGTCAAAGACAGTTTGTTATGATAGCGGTTGACATCCTTTCCGACGCATTTTTTGCCGCCTTGGCCGGCATAGGGTTCGGGGCAATCTCCAACCCTCCGCTGCGTGCCTTCCGCTTCATAGCCCTGCTGGCGGCAGTCGGCCATGCATGCCGCTACTGCCTGATGACATTTGCCGGCGTGGAACTGTCCATGGGGTCGCTCGCCGGGGCGTTGCTGATAGGCTTCGGCAGCCTGTGGCTCGGCAAACGCGCCCGCACCCCGATGACTGTGCTGTACATACCAGCTCTGTTGCCGATGATTCCCGGCAAGTTCGCTTATAACATGGTGTTCTCGCAGATCATGTTCCTGCAAAGCATGGACAACCCCACAGAGCGAGCGCAGTACATGGAGATGTTCTTCTCCAACACCATGGTGACGTGTACCGTAGTGTTCCTCCTTGCCGTCGGGGCAACGCTGCCGATGTTCATATTCCCAAAACGCGCCTCGTCGCTGACGCGGCATAAACGAGACCGCTGATGGAGATATTCTGGAAGACTATAGGCCTCTACAATTCGGCGACATGGATATGCCAGGCCGTCATAGTCGCCCTGGGCATTGCCCTGACATTCGCGCTGCGGCACAAGCCCGGGCGTGTGAGCGCGGCGGCGATGAAGCTGTTCCTGATATTCCTCTACCTGTGGATCGCCGTGGCGTATTTCTACATCTGCTGCGCCGAGCGCGAGTACAGCAACATCATGGCGATATTCTGGGGCATACTCGCCTGCTCGTGGATATGGGACTTGGCTACAGGCTACACCACGTTCAAGCGCAAACGCCGCCACACCCGGTTTGCCGCTGTGCTGCTGCTCATGCCGTTTCTCTATCCTGCCGTCTCGCTGTTGCGCGGCATGGAGTTCCCCATGATGACTTCGCCCGTGATGCCCTGCTCCGTGGTAGTGTTCACCATAGGCGTGCTGCTGATGTTCGCCCACCGCGTCAACATATTCATCGTCCTGCTGCTGTGCCACTGGTCGATGATAGGGCTGTCAAAAACCTTCTTCTTCAACATACCCGAGGACTACCTGCTCACCTGCGCGACAGTCCCCGCGATATACTGTTTCTTCAAGGAGCAGTTTCTCGGCGACACGCGCCACGAGACCAAGCCCCAGGCAAAGTATCTGAACTGGCTGCTCATGGGCATCTGCGTATGCCTCGGCGTAGCCCTTGCCGTCCTCCTCTTCGTCGAGCTGTTCCAGACCGCCTGACGCGGCAATGTGTTGATTTTGCTGTATTTATTCCTCATCGGTTTGTATATATTTACGCCCTCGCAGCGGTGGCATTTTGCTGGAAAGGTGACTTCGGTTGATTATCAGTGATTTAGTGATGCTGCGTGTGCGACAATTGATATAAATCAAGCCCGAAATCGGCATTTTGCAACGGCGGCTGCGCTGTAGATAGCGACAATCCTCTGCATGACAGGCACTTTGTTATGACCCGCAAGAAAAATGAACTGATTGGAATTGTTTCTAAATCTTTAACATTGAAATCGGGGGGGGTAGAGCATTTTTTGCCTAATTTAGTGGCGGAAATAATAACCATTCTAACCAACAAACAATTGTTTTTCATGAAACATTTCACTTACACCTTACTTGCATTGGTGGCTGTCCTGTTCGGAGTCAGCCCTGCCATGCAGGCAGCGGTTGCGGGTGGCGATGCCGGCGTCAAGTCTCCGCCGGCATCGACGCAGTTCCGCTCGGCCAGCCTCCCGCAGACCCGCCCGGCCGGGTATTCTCTTGCCAAGCCAGCGAAAGATTTCCGGCAGCTGTCCGGTCTTCGTGCTGCCGGCTCTGAACTGCCGGAAATCTGCGGTTCCCTCATCTACACAGCCGAGAGTGCGGCGGTAGCGAAGGAGATGGGCATATACACCCTGCCGGAGATGAACCCCGTGAGGGTTGACCCCATGCTGACTGCCAACGGCGGCGGTGTCCTCGCCAACGGCAAGTACCACTTCATTTACTACTATGAAATGTCGGGCGCGGTTTTCGCGTATTACCGCGTCGTGGACATTGACACCTGGGAAACCCTCTACTCGGCACGCACCGACCAGACGAGCATCGCCACTGACATGGCTTACGACCCCATTTCCGACAAGATTTACGGCTGTTTCGTGGGCGAGTCAAGCTACGTATTCGGCACTCTGTCAAAGGACTACGGCGAGATGACGGTGATTTCGTACCTCGCCGAGCCGTTCTTCACGCTCGCGTGCAACGCCAAGGGCGAACTGTATGCCGTTACCGCCAACGGCAAGCTCAACAGTATCGACAAGACTAACGGCAAGCTTACGCCGATCGGCGCTACCGGTATAACTCCGGCATACCAGCAGTCCATGACTTTCGACATGGCTACCGGCCGCTTGTTCTGGGCTGCTTGCACTGCTGCTTCTGCCGGCTTGTACGAGGTTGATACAGCCTCGGGAAAAGCCACGCTAATTTCCGAGTTTGCCGGCAACGAGGAGTTCGGCGGACTTTATACCCTGTCGCAAGGTGCTGTTGACGGAGCACCTGGTGAACTCGGCACCTTCTCTGCTGAATATGTCACTACGACACAGTCTGACATTGCTGTCAGTTTCACGCTTCCGACCGAGACTTACGGCGGCCAGCCGCTTTCGGGCAACGTGCAGTGGATAGTCAGCCTCAACGATGTGGATGTGGAGCTGGGTGAAGGACAGCCCGGCTCGCAGGTCAGCGTTACGCTGGCAAATGCCCCGGTGGGAATGAACACGATAGCGGCATACGCTTCAAACGAGGCCGGCAAGAGTCCGCAGTCGCGTCTGCGCAAATGGATAGGCGTGGACACCCCGCTCCCCCTCGAGAACGTGACGGCAACGCTCAGCGGCAGCACTGCCACAATATCGTGGCAGCCTCCGACGGGCGCGGTGCACGGCGGTTATTTCGACCCCGCACAGCTCAACTACCGCGTTGTCCGCCAGCCGGGCAACATCACTGTGTGCCAGAAGACAACCGATACATCCGTCACTGACGAGCTCGACGCTTCACGGCTGATGAACTACTATTACGACGTGATTACATACGTCGGCACTACTCGCGGCGAGACTGTCTCGTCAAACAAGGTGACTGTCGGCGACGCGCTCTCGATACCGTACACCGAGAATTTCTCCAACGCCGAAGATTTCAACCTCTTCAACATCATAGACGCCAACAACGACGGCCGCACCTGGGCGTACAACTCCGGCGAGGCCAAAAGCACGTACAGCGTGACCCAGGCTATGAATGACTGGCTCATCACCCCGCCGCTGAAGTTTGAGGACGGATACCTCTACACGCTCCGCTTCAAGCTGCACACTGCCGGGTTTACCGAGAAAATGCGCGTTGCCATCGGCAATGATGCCTCGGTCGAGGCCATGTCTGCTGAAATCATGCCGCCGTTCCAGGTTACTGACCGCAACTACACCGAGTTCAAGTGTACGTTCAATCCTGGCGCAGGAGACAAGCGCATCGGCTTCCACCACATCAGCGACGCGGAAAGCGGCAACCTGTTCCTTGACGACATCGAGGTAACTCGCGGAGCGTCTGTCAAGTCACCGGCCGTGGTGGAAGACCTCAATGTTACTCCTGCCGACAAGGGCGCGCTCAGCTGCACGGTGTCTTTCCGCGCTCCGAGCAAGTGCGTGGACGGGTCTGACCTCTCCTCTATCTCGCGCATTGTCCTCTACAAGGGCAACAAGATCATCAAGTCTTTCCCTGCTCCCGCTCCTGGCGCAACACTTTCTGAATCGGGCATTGCCTGCGATGCCGGCATCAACGAGTTCCGCGTTATCGCCTCCAACGACATGGGCAACGGCCTCGAGGCGACAGCTTCTGCCTTCATCGGCCCGGACAAGCCCGGCATACCCAACAATGTCCGTGTAGTCGAGGGCGACGAGGAGGGTTCTGTCGTCCTGACATGGGAACCTCCCACAACTGGCGAGAACGGCGGATACATCGACGTTGACAATCTCAAGTACCACATTGCCGCGCAGAATTTCGAGACTGGTGGCGTTGATGTGTTGGCTATGGATATCGAGGGCTGTGAGTATGTGGACTATCCCTCTATCGAGGGACAGCAGGGCATGGTGGCTTACTATGTATATGGTGTGAACCAGCAGGGCATTGGCTATGGCTGGATTTCCAACACTCTCGTAATAGGCACTCCATACGCGCTCCCATTCGAGGAGTCTTTTGCCGGCGAGGGTGCAAGATATTCTACATGGCGTTCACAGAGCCAAGACCCTGACAGCCAGTGGGGCATAGCTGCTTCTGGGACATATCCCGCTGCTGCCCCCTGTGACAATGACGGCGGTCTGCTCACTTTCCAGCCGGGCATCGAGGGTGCCAAGTCGGTCATCACCAGCGGCAAGATTGCCATGGACAAGGCCTCTAACCCCGTACTTGAGTTCTATTACTACTACAACAGTCTCGGCTCGGACAAGATTTTCGTGCAGGTTTCGACCGACGGCATCGACTATGAGACTGTCAAGTCTGTAGATATGGCCGCAGAGTCTGGCGTGAGCGGCTGGCGCAAAGTGAGCGTCCCCCTCACGAAGTGGGCTAAACGCAGCCACATTCAGCTCGGCTTTGCTGTCGAGTGCGGCAACGACCTTTCCAACATCCACTTTGACGACATCGTGGTGCGCAATGTCCTCGACAAGGACCTCGCTGTGGTGTCAATAGCGCAGTCTGCTCCCTTTGAGGCCGGCAAAGAAAGCAGCATCAAGGTAAATGTGGCCAACCTCGGCTCGGCAGACGCTTCCGCATTCACCGTGACGCTCTATCGCGACGGCAAACAGGAGGCCGCGCTTAACGGCCGCGACCTGAACGCTGGGGATGTGCGCGAGTATGACTTCCCGCAGACTCCTGACCGCACATTCGGCACAAAGGCCGTATATAGTGCCCGTGTAACCCTCGAAGGCGATGCCAATACTGCCAACGATGTGTCTGCCGACCTGACCGTAGCCATCAAGCTCCCGGCTCTCCCCGTAGTAGACAACCTAACAGGCTCGTTTGACACGGCTGCCGGAACTGCCACCCTCTCGTGGTCTGCTCCTGACTTTTCGGCAGCTCCCCGCGTATATGATGGCTTTGAAGACTACCAGTCATTCCTCATCCGCGACTTCGGCGACTGGATGACGCTCGACCGCGACAAGGGCTCGACGGTGTATTTCAGCAACGTGCCGATGTGGACAAACTGCTCCGCTCCTCAGGCATACATTGTCTTCAACCCCAAGGCCGCGCAGGTGGACGAACCCAACCCCGACGGCTCTCCCTCGATGTTTACCAACCACGGCGGCGAGCAGATGCTCATATCGTTCGCTTCCGAAACCGGTACTAACGACGACTGGCTGATCTCTCCGCGCCTCAGCGGAAACGCTCAGGAAGTTTCGTTCTGGGTCAAGGGCCTGACCATGTATTATGGAGCAGAGACTTGGGAGTTCCTCGTCTCTACTGGCGACTACCGCGAGAACATCTCCGACTTCGAGGTTATGGAGGGTGTAGGCGGTGACGCTTCTGAGGACTGGACCGAAATCAAGGTGAACATCCCTGCTGGTGTCAACTATTTCGCAATCCACTGCACTTCTGCCGACAAACTCGGTTTCTGCGTAGATGACATCACGTTCATCCCGCATGCAACCGAGGGTATCGAGCTGCTCGGATACGATGTATACTGCAACGATGCCAAGGTCAACGAAACCCCCGTTTCCGTAACCTCGTTCTCGCAGACTGGTCTCGACCCGATGAAGGACTACAAGTATAACGTGGTCTGTGTCTTCAACATGGGCGACTCTGCTTTCTCCAACGACTGCTTCCTCAGCGGCGCAGGCGTTGACGGCATCGGCGCTGACGCTGTGAGCGTCGTGGCTCGCGGCTGCCAGATTGTAATCGCAGGTGCGTCGGGCAAACCATTTGCCGTGTACACCCCCGCTGGCGCGGCTGTTGCCTCGGGCATCGCTGCCGGAGTGCAGACAGTTCCCGCCATGCCTGGCATCTACCTCGTGACTGTAGGCTCTGCTACCTACAAGGTATACGTGAAATAACCACTCCTGAACAGAACTTCCAATCTACTAACCCCTGGTGCGCCAATCACGGCGCACCAGGATAATACCACCATTTTATGAGAACAATTTTACTATGCACCGCATTGGCTGCATACGCGGCCTTCGTACCCCTGGGCTTGGCGGCAGAAGTCACGTCTGTCAACGTCACAGAACCGGGTACACTGTCAACCCTTATCACTCAGGACCAGAAGTTTGGCATCACCGAGCTGAAGGTGTCCGGTTCTATCAACGGCGAGGACATCGGCTTCATACGCGAAATGGCGGGCGTGTCACTCACGGGGTATGACACACCTACCGAGGGACAGCTGCAAAAGCTCGACCTCTACGATGCAGCCATAGTTGCCGGCGGGTACTACATAGACTCCAAGTACTCGTGGGAGAAGAAACAGGCTGAAGCCAACACTATCGGCGACAATATGTTCCGCAAGTCCAAGCTCACGGCAATCGAATTCCCGCAAGGGCTGACAAAGGTGGGACAGTGCGCGTTTGCCGGCGCCCCCGTTGCCGCTGTCGTGCTTCCGCCGGGTGTGACTTCTGTAGGTTCGGAGGCTTTCTCCGGCTGCTCCTCCCTGACATCGGCTTCGTTCCCCTCTGCCGTCACCTCCATCGGCAGCCTCTGTTTCCAGAACTGCTCCTCGCTCGCCTCGTTCACCGTGCCTGACATAACCGCTCTTGCCGACCAGACGTTTGCCGGCTGCACCGCGATGACTGAAATCGAGCTCCCCGCTACGCTGCAGAGCATTGGCTATGCGCCGTTCCCATCATCGCTGACCTCCCTCCGTTGTCTCGCCACAACGCCCCCCACGACAACCTGGGGCCCGTTCAGCGGCATCAATTTCAGCAGCTGCACCCTCTATGTCCCTGCCGGAACTGTGGCTGCCTACGCCGCCGCAAACAACTGGAGCCAGTTCATAAACATTCAGGAAATAACCGGCGAGACTCCGCCGCTGGCTGACGAAATCACCGTCACTCTTGTCGAGCCAGGTACGCTGGCATCGATATTCCAATCTGACGCGGAGAAATGGAATGTCAAGAAGTTGACTATCTCCGGTCCGCTCAACGGCTCTGACCTTAAGGTGATGCGCGAAATGACAGGCATCAACGACCATTGGAAGGCTACTGACGGCAAACTCGTAGACATCAACATGAGCGGCGCGACTCTCGTTGCCGGGGGCGACCCCTTTGTGGTAGCCAAGGGCTCGGAAGACAGCGACGAACCGCTGTGGATTTACGCCCGCGAGAATTGCCTCCCCGAAGAACTCTTCTCCGAAAGCAAGCTGGAGACCATCATCCTCCCAACGAGCATCACTGGCATTTACTCGTCCTTTGCCGACGCTGCAGCCCTGAAAGGCAGCGTCGTTGTCCCCGAGGGCGTGACCTTCATTGGCGAGTGGGCGTTCAGCAACACCGCTATCGAGGCAATCACGCTCCCCTCGACGCTCGTTGACAGCGAAGACCGTTTCCAGTTCAACAAGTCTGCCATTGGCTCCAACGCCTTCAACGGCTGTTCACGCCTTGCCTCTGTAAACATACCGGCTGGTGTGACGATACTCAAGTCTAACGTGTTTGCTGGCTGTTCCGCCCTCACGGAGTTCCGTCTGCCCGCTTCTGTCGACTACATCGACGGAAACGCTTTTGCCAACTGCACCGGCATCAAGGACTTCTATGCAGAGACGCTTACCCCGGCCTACGCGAATTACGGAGCGTTCTCGGGCATGGACTTCGAAGGCTGCATACTGCACGTCCCCAGCCACGCCACACAGAACTACCGCAACGCCGACGAGTGGAGCAATTTCACCAACATCCTCGAGGCAGACCCCATCATGACCGACGTGACTTTCGCCACACAGCAAGGCGATTTCTCCGGCGTGACCGTAACCGTTGACGGCAATCCTGCCGAACTCACCGGCAATTCGGCTGCGCTCAACATGGCCATAGGCTCCGTAATCGTGGTTGCGCCCAAGTACAACACCATCATCGACGCTGTGGAGGCTGCAAACGCCCACGTCAAGGAAGACGCGCAGGAAAACACGTTTACCGTCACTGTCATGGGCGACGGCTGCAGCGTCAGCATCGCATGGCACGAGGCGAAAGTGCGCGTCGAGGCCATCTCAACATACGACGGAGCCACACTCGCCGGCAAGCTTTCCCTCGAATACGAGGGTAATACGGGTTCTTCGGTTGAACTCCCGATAGGCGCGACCGTCACATTCGTCGCCGAGCCTGCCGAGGGCTACCAGTTCAAGTACGTCACTGTCGTCACGGACGGCTCTGACGACAGCGAGGATGCCGGCACAAGCTATGTCGCCGCCAAGGCTGACAGCAAGGACGGCAAGGTGTTCAAAGGCGTGTTTGAATACGTCGGCAGTGTAGACGGCATCGATGCTGATGCGTTCCGCTACGATGTCCTGACCAAGACCGTTTACGCCCCGGCAGGTCTCACGGAAGTGTACGCAACGTCCGGGCAGCGGCTCATCTCCTCACGCGAGGGCGTGCTGAGCATCGCCTCGCTGCCCGCAGGGCTGTACGTAGTCCGCAACGGCGGCAAGAGCCTGAAGGTGATAGTCCGCTGACGACCTGGTTTCTCTGATTACAGCGGCATTGCGCCGCACCCACAGGGGATGTGCAGCCGCGCATCCCCTCTTGTTTTACCCCCCCACCGCCATACAAAATGCAGTGTTGGGGATTTTTAACGAAAAATATTTGCATTTTCTGGGGGGTAATTCTTAATTTTGCACTGTCATCAAGAGGCTGCGACCGGTAAGCCCCGAAATGGCAGACATATTACAGGAAGGTTTTCGCCTCCTCTGGCACTGACAAATCACCACCTTGTCCAACCTATAGCACAGAGACAGCGGGAATGTTTCTCACACAGCCGAGCGTATCGCCATAGGCGGTAACGGCAAGGCTTGCCGTGAGTTGCTATCGCGTCATCTCCTAGGACAATGCAGTGAACGCCACTGCCGAGGGACGCAAGCGGCTCACCTTTTTGTTTATGCCTCACACAACCCTAAC
>CAKUKR010000029.1 GCA_934663645.1 uncultured Muribaculaceae bacterium
TGACGGACGCGAGGCGTACAGCGGCACAGGCAGCTGCACCATAGCCCTGCCACGAGGCATCTACATCGTCCGCGCCGGCTCTTCGACCCGCAAGGTCATCCTCTGACATTTCATAGTATTATATAGATATGGAAATCCCTTCGTGTTTCGGCATGGTGGGATTTTCCTTTATCGAAAAACCGGCGGTTGTGGCTTGTCTGCCGGGAAAAATTGCTAATTTTGCAGCTTAAGCGGCTGTGGCGCAGACTTGACCGCTGGCCGTGAGGTTAACGTATAGTAGAATAAGACTACCTTATTATGAGAAAGACACTTTTGCTGTTGATGATGTGCGTGACGAGCGTAGTGGCGTTTGCTGCCGCGTCCGTGCAGTGGAGTTACAAGCTGGTGGGTGACGGCACGGCCTCCCCGTCGGTCGAGATTACTGCGGCTGTGCCTGCTGGCTATCACCTGTATGCCCAGGACAACCCTGCCGGAGGCGGCTCTCCCCTGAAGATTTATGTGGAGGGGACGGGCGTGAAGGCTTACGGCAAGCCCACAGCCAACCGCGCATACACCAAGGCGTACAATGACATTTTCGAGACTGACGAGCATTTCTATACCGGGACTGTCAAGTTTGTGCAGCGGCTCAAGCCGACAGCCCGTGAGTACAGCGTGCGCATAGAGGTTGACGGCCAGATATGCAGCGACAGTGAGTGTGTCCGCACTGGCGGGTCGCATACGTTGAAGGGAAAAGCACCGGAAACAGCCCTCGGCAAGGACGATGCCGCGGCTAAAACGGAAAACACGGACATACAATCGGAAGCTGCTGTTGCAGACTCGTTGCCGGCAGGGCAAGAGGCCGTCGCAGCAGCGGATTCCGCAGCAGTTGCGCCCGCATATGCCGCATGGTGGGACAACGTAGAGGCGGAGCTGAAGGCTTACGACAACCGCGACACGGCAGAGGACATGAGTTTGCTGTACATATTCCTTGCCGGTTTCCTCGGGGGGCTGATTGCCCTGATGACACCGTGCGTATGGCCGATGATACCTATGACCGTCAGCTTTTTCCTCAAGCAGAACAAGAGCCGGCGCGGGTCGGTCGGTCAGGCTGCGCTCTACGGCGTGTCGATCGTGGTCATATATGTGCTGCTCGGACTGGTGATAACAGCGTTGTTCGGAGCTTCGGCGATGAATGACCTTGCCACGTCGGCGGTGTTCAACATCATATTCTTCCTGCTGCTCGTGGTGTTTGCGATTTCGTTCTTCGGCGGTTTCGAGCTTACGCTGCCGGCTTCATGGACCAACAAGATAGACGCCAAGGTTGACACAACGACAGGCATACTGTCTGTATTCTTCATGGCGTTTACGCTTGTGCTTGTGTCGTTCTCCTGCACCGGCCCGATCATAGGGACGCTGCTTGTCGAGGCGGCAGCGTCCTCCAATTTCGTATCCCCGGCAGTAGGCATGTTCGGCTTTGCGCTGGCACTGGCGTTGCCGTTCACGCTGTTTGCCATGTTCCCGACCATGCTCAAGTCAATGCCCAAGAGCGGCGGCTGGCTGAATACGGTCAAGGTGGTGCTCGGATTCCTGGAGCTGGCGTTGGCGTTGAAGTTCCTCTCTGTCGCGGATTTGGCATACGGCTGGCGCATATTGGACCGCGAGGTGTTCGTTGCGCTGTGGATTGTGATATTCGCGCTGTTGGGCGTGTACCTGCTCGGCAAGCTGACATTCCCGCATGACGACAAGGTGGATAAGGTGAGCGTGCCTCGTTTCCTGTTAGGTGTCATCTCGCTTGCCTTTGCCGTGTATATGTTGCCGGGTCTTTGGGGTGCGCCGCTGAAGTCGATAAGCGCGTTTGCGCCGCCGATGAGTACTCAGGATTTCTCGCTTTATGAAGGGGGTGTGAGCGCGTCTGCCGACGATTTCGAGCAGGGCATGGAACTTGCTCGCCGTCAGGGGAAGCCGGTCATGATAGACTTCTCGGGACACGGCTGTGTGAACTGCCGCAAAATGGAGGCGGCAGTATGGACTGACCCCGAGGTGAAGCGCATCATTGACGAGGATTATGTACTGATAACCCTTATGGTAGACGACAAGAAGGCTCTGCCGGCTCCGGTAGTAGTACGCGAGAGCGACGGCACGGAACGCACGTTGCGCACCGTGGGCGACAAGTGGAGCTACCTGCAGCGCTCCAAGTTCGGGTCAAACGCGCAGCCGTATTATGTGCTGATCGACAACGACGGCAAGCCGCTCGAGTCGTCATACGGATATGATGAGGATATACCGGCGTACAAGAAGTTCCTCCAAAACGGTGTAGACAACTACCGCAAGAAGGGGGAGTGACGACTGTGAAGAGATGACATAGGAAGGCGCAGTTCGAATATAAGCTGCGCCTTCTTATTTGTAATATGCTGATTGGTAGGTTGTTGTAATTCTTTCTTGATGTAAGGGCGAAAATATTGGCTGAAAAATTTGCACAGTCTGAAAATAAGCAGTAACTTTGCAGCGCAATTCGGCGACGGATTGCGACAGACAGGGTTCCATGTCCGAGTGGTTAGGTAACGGTCTGCAAAACCGTTCACACCAGTTCGAATCTGGTTGGAACCTCCACAGGAGAGAGCATCAGCGTTTTGATGCTCTCTTTTGTTGTTATCAGCGGCTTGCCCGAATACTATGGCCGGTCTCGAAACGGTGTGTCTGAAACATTCAAGTCAAATTTTTCGCTTGATTGTTGGCGCAAAATCGGAATTTTGCTTAACTTTGTCATGTACTCCCGCAGGGAGGCGTAAACGAATAACCAGTTACGAAATGAAATACAAGAGGATATTGCTCAAACTCTCGGGAGAGTCCCTGATGGGAGCGCAAGGTTACGGCATCGACAGTGACCGTCTGCAGTCGTATGCCGAGCAAATCAAGGCTGTCGCGGACCATGGCGTGGAAGTCGGCATAGTCATAGGCGGCGGCAACATATTCCGCGGGCTTAAAGGCGCGGCTGCGGGCTTCGACCGCGTTAAGGGCGACCAGATGGGCATGCTTGCCACTGTCATCAATTCGCTGGCGCTGAGCAGCGCGTTGACAAGCATGGGGCTCGGCGCAGACGTGTACACAGCCGTTCCTATGTTCCCGATAGGGGAGCCGTATTCCAAGTGGCGTGCCATTGACTCGCTGAAGCATGGACGGGTAGCCATAATGAGCTGCGGCACCGGCAGCCCGTATTTCACAACTGATACCGGTTCTGCCCTCCGCGCCATAGAAATCGAGGCGGACATCATGCTCAAAGGAACACGCGTGGACGGTGTTTACACTGCCGACCCGGAGAAAGACCCGGATGCCCGCAAGTTTGACACCATAACGTATGACGAGGTGCTGTCGCGCAACCTGCGTGTCATGGACTTGACAGCCACCGCGCTATGCAAGGAGAACAACATGCCGATATATGTGTTTGACATGGACACCGAGGGCAACCTGCTGCGAATGCTGAAAGGTGAAAATATTGGCACTCTCGTAAGCAACTGACTGTAACAAAAGATAATAACAACCATGGGGCAGATGAGGCAACACTGTTGCCGCCCCTATAACAGAATACACACTATGGAAGTATCCGAATATCTGCAAGAGGCTGAAGCTGCCATGGAAATGGCGGTTGAATATCTGGACGATGCACTTTGCCACATCCGCGCCGGCAAGGCGTCTGCCCGTCTGCTCGACGGCATCCGCGTGGACTATTACGGCTCAATGTCGCCGATTTCCAATGTCGCTAACGTGAGTGTGCCCGACGCACGCACCATTGCCATCACGCCATGGGAAAAGTCTATGTTCAAGGTCATCGAGAAGGCAATCATCGATTCTGAACTCGGCATCACGCCAGAGAACAACGGCGAGGTGATACGCCTGAGCATACCGCCTCTCACAGAGGACCGCCGCCGCCAGCTTGTAAAGCAGAGCAAGGGCGAGGCCGAGAATGCCAAGGTGTCTGTGCGCAACGCGCGCCGCGAGGCTATCGAGGGTCTGAAGAAGGAGGTCAAGAACGGCCTTAGCGAGGATGCAGAGAAGAGTGCGGAGGGAGATGTGCAGAAACTGCATGACAAGTTCCTGAAGCGCATTGACGAACTGTTCGCTGCCAAGGAAAAGGAAATCCTGACCGTATGACATGAACAGCGGCGGGCGTAGCACTGCGGAAGCATCGCCGGCATCCGAGGTCGAGGTGTCGGTGATAGTGCCAGTGTACAACGCTGCCCCGTTCCTGGCGGACTGTGTGGGGTCATTGTTGGCGCAGGCATTCTCGCCGCTCGAAATCATACTTGTCGATGACGGCAGCACTGACGGCTCGGGCGATATATGCGATTCATTTGCATCGGCTCATGAGAGCGTCCGCGTGATCCACAAGCCCAACGGAGGCATGAGCGATGCCCGCAATGCCGGGTTGGACGTTGCCCTCGGCCGCTACATTGTCTTTGTCGATGCCGACGATGCCGTGTTGCCGGAAATGGTCTCGACGCTGCATGGCATCTGCGAGGGCGAGGGTGTGCCGTTGGCGTGCTGCGGGTCGAGGGAAGTACTTGAGGTTTCCGCAGATGACTTGGCTCGCGGCGCAGCAACTAATGTCAGCCTGATGTCAGCGACCGAAGCAGTGGAGGACATGCTGTACCAGTGCGGAGTCAACAATTCCGTATGGTCGAAGATGTTCTCGCGCAGCCTGTGGGAGGCACGCCGTTTCCGCAAGGGCATAGGTTACGAGGATTTGGATGTCATATACCGCGTGATGCTTGATGCCGGCAGTGTAGCGGTGACTGATGAGTGCCTTTACCTGTACCGTCAGCATCGCGGCAGCTATATACACCGGTTTCAGGCACGTCGGGCAGACGTGCTGGACGTGACTGACAGGATGCTGCAGTGGATGGCCGCCAATGTGCCGGAGCTGACAGAGGCTGCAAGATGCCGGCGCATGAGCGCGCATATCAACATCCTGGGGCTGATGCACGCGGCACGTGTGCGTATGCCCGAGGTTGAAGAGCGTTGCCGCAGGGTGATTGCTGCTGACAGCGCATCGTGCCGCAGCAATCCGCGAGCCAAGCCGCAGATGCGCAAGGCGTTGACGATTGCAAGGTGGACAGGTTTGCCATTGTTTGCCGCAATGCTCGGCTTGGCATACCGCCGCAGGGACAGAAGAAAATTTGCCCGGAAGGAAGCGTTATCGTCATCTTCCGGCAGGAATAAAAACGAATGATTATGGAAGATACGAGATTTGCGGTCCGCGCAAACAAGATATTTGACGAGTGTGTGCGCCTGTATCATGTCACAGACGACATCGATGCGCCTATGCCAACGCCGTATCCAGAAGGTTCGGTCGAGGCAGTGCTGTTTGAGAAGAACTGGATAGACGCAGCTCAGTGGCACATGGAGGACATCATCCGCGACCCGGACATTGACCCACTGGAGGCTCTGGCTCTGAAACGCCGTATTGACGCTTCTAACCAGCGTCGCACGGACATGGTAGAGCAGCTTGACGCACGTTTCCGCGACAAGTATGCCGGTGTCAAGGCGCTTCCCAGCGCGACTATCAACACCGAGTCGCCTGCGTGGGCGATAGACCGCCTGTCTATTCTGGCGTTGAAGATATGGCACATGCGCGAACAGGCGGAGCGTGCCGATGCCGATGCTGCCCATACAGCCCGCACACGCGGCAAGCTCGACATACTCCTGCAGCAGCGCGAGGATTTGACAGACGCTATCGACACTCTCCTCGACGACATAGCCGCCGGACGGAAATACATGAAGGTCTACATGC
Source organism: uncultured Muribaculaceae bacterium (assembly GCA_934663645.1). GTDB lineage: Bacteria > Bacteroidota > Bacteroidia > Bacteroidales > Muribaculaceae > Lepagella. The sequence goes on from CAKUKR010000029.1 coordinate 5,768, forward strand.
AGATGAAGCTGTACAATGACCCCTCGACCAACCCGGTGCTTTATGGCAAAAAGTGACGGCCCGCGCACCACGCTTGTGACGCGGTTCTCTGCGCTGGGCGATGTGGCGATGACGTTGCCTCTGCTCTACAATGTCGCCAGGTCAAACCCGCAGCGGCATTTCGTGATGCTGACACGGCCTCACGCCGCCGGCATATTCATCAACTCGCCGGAGAATGTGGATGTCGTTGGAGTTGACATGGAGAAATACGGCTCGCCAGCCGGAATAGTCAAATTGTGCCGCCGCCTGTCCGCGCAGTATGACATTGACACATACGCTGACCTGCATGACGTGTTGCGTACCAAGATAATGCGTCTTGTCTTCCGTCTGAAAGGAGTCAAGACTGCTCATATCCACAAGCACCGCAAGGCGCGGCGTGCACTCACGCGCCCCAATGACAAGAACCTCGTTCCGCTCACACCCGTAAGCGTGCTGTATGCCGACGTGTTCACACGCCTCGGCATACGCCGCGACAAGTCGTTTGTCTCGCTCTTCGGTGCGGACGATGCTCCGGCTCAAATGTTGTCGCCTATTGTGGGGGAGGGCGTTGAAAAGCATCCAGACGAGGTGTGGATAGCCGTTGCCCCGTTTGCCCGCCACCCCGGCAAGGTCTATCCGCTGGAGCATACGCGCAAGGTGGTGGAGCATTTTGCAGCCGAGCCGTCGGTGCGCCTGTTTCTGCTGGGAGCTGGTGCGGAGGAGCAAGCAGTCTTGGAAGGTTGGTGTGCCGGCCATGACAACATCACGAATGTGGCGGCAAAGCGGGCGGGCATCGCAGCCGAGATTGCGTTGTTGAGCCATTGCGACGTGCTGCTGTCGATGGATTCAGCCAATATGCACCTTGCCTCGCTGGTCGGCTGCCCGGTGGTTTCGATATGGGGTGCAACTCATCCGTACACAGGTTTTTACGGCCGTTGTCAGCCCGAAGACAACGCCGTACAGCTGGCATTGCCCTGCCGTCCCTGTTCAATATACGGCAACCGTCCGTGCCGTCGCGGCGACTACTTGTGCCTGAACGGGCTAAGCCCGGAGGTGGTCATAGCCCGCATCAAGCGAGTGTGTGCCATGGCGCATTGACGCGCCGAAATCGCCCACAGTTTGCGGACACACAAATTATTGCTACTTTTGCATTGTCGCAGACGCATAGCACAGCCCGTGCGTGTACGACCGATTACCATATACAAACTGATACGATGACAAATCAGCGAAAACAGATATTGCCGCGAGCGCCGCGCCGGTTGTCGGCGCTGGTGCTTGCCGGATGCTTTCTTATTCCCGGCACCTCGGCACGCGACATGGCGGCAACGGTGCTGCCTATCCCAGACGGATATTACAGCCGCGCATCAATGATGGAGTCCGGAGACAACCCTCTAGGCACGATAGACCAGCTGTCCCGGTTTGAGACCCTTTCCGGCCTCGGGGCGGAGCTGATGCTCGCCAAGGCATACTATCGTATGGGCGACGCCCGCTGCGTGCCGATACTGAGAGACTTCATAGCCTCCAACCCGGCTTCGGAGCAGGTTCAGACGGCGCGTATGCTGCTGGGCGACTTCTATTTCTTCAGCCATGATTTCGCCAATGCCGTAACGGTATATGAAGACCTCGACGTGGAGTGGCTGAGCAAGCCCGATGCTGCCGCCTATTCATACCGCAAGGCGTTTTCGCTCATCAAGACCGGACACTTCAACCGTGCCGTACCGTTGCTGTCGCGGCTGCGTGACAACGGCACATACGGCCGCGCCGCAGTGTTCTACCTGGCATACATCGACTATGTGAACGGCAATTATGACAAGGCATACGACGGTTTTGCCGAGTCGCTTGAGATGGGCGGGTATGACAGCAGTTCATCAGCGTCTGCGCATTTTTGCGATATGCCGAGGCGCGGAGAGTATATCCCTACAGGTCTGGAAGCCAGATACTATATGCTTCAGATTGAGTTCATGCGCGGACAGTATGATACTGTGATTTCCGGCGGCACCGGATTGCTGAGGAAAACTCCAGTCCCCGAACTGATACCCGAGACTTGCCGCATCATGGGCGAGAGCTATTTCAAGCAGGGAGACATGGACAATGCGGCCGAATACCTGAACCGCTATGTCGAGGAGACGCAGTCTGAACCCACAGCATCAGCCATCTATACGCTCGGTGTTATAGACTATGAGAACGGCGACTACGAACGAGCTGCCGAGCGTTTCGGCCAGATAGGCGAGGAGTACGAGGACATCTCGCAAAGCGCGTACCTGTACATGGGGCAGTGCGCCATACGCCAAAGCGAGCCGGACCTCGCCGCTATCGCGTTCCGCAAGGCATACCAGATGAACTATGACCCCAAGGTGGCGGAGACAGCCCTGTACAACTACATAGCCTCGGTGACACGTGGCGGCAAAGTGCCTTTCGCCTCCTCGGTGTCGCTGATGCAGGAGTTTGTTGACAATTACCCCAACTCGAAATACGCTTCCGAGATAGAGCAGTACATGGCGGTGGCATACTATAATGAGAAGGACTATGCAAACGCCTTGAAAAGCATAAACCGCATTTCGCGCCCAGACGCCAAGGTGCTTGCCGTCAAGCAGAAGATACTGTTTGAATATGGTGTGCGTGAGATGTCAAACGGCAATGCCGCCGAGGCTGAGGAATACCTGTCGGAAGCACTCACGCTGTCGCGTTTTGACTCAAAAATTGGTTCACAGACTGCATTGTGGCTCGGTGATGCTCAGTACGCGCAGCGCAAGTACGGCGAGGCGGAGAAGGCGTACGCGCAGTATCTGCGCAATGACAAGCACGGAGACAATTCTGCGCTCGGCCTGTACAACATGGCTTACTCGCTGTATATGCAGGATAAGTTCAGCAACGCGCTGGCATATTTTGACGATGCACTGTCCGGCAAGCCTAAACTGCCCTCAAACCTCTCGACAGACGCGCTGGTACGCAAGGCAGACTGCTTGTATTACCTTGGCCGCCTCAATTCAGCCGCTGATGTCTATTCCCAGGCGATGAAGGCTGGCGCTGCCGCTGCCGACTATGCAGCGATGCGCCGTGCGGTGATTGCCGGTGTCAACGGCGACAATGCAGCCAAGGCGCGTATGCTCGGCGAGATGATGGAGACATACCCCAATTCCAAGTGGATTTCCACGGCGATGCTCGAACAGGCGCTCGCCTATATGGAAATCGAGGATAACGACAAGGCCATAAAGACGCTCAACAATCTCTCCCGCAAGTTCCCGAACAGTCCTGAAACACGCACGGCGATGCTCCAAATGGCGTTGCTGTACAGCAAGCAGGGCAATGCGGCGGCTGCAGACGAGGCATACAAATCTGTCATATCCAAATGGCCGTCGAGCGATGAGGCTCAGACTGCCAGTGACGAGCTGCGCCGTATCTATGCATCGCGAGGCGAACTGTCGCAGCTGTCTGACTTCTTGCGCCGTGTCCCCGGCGCGCCGCAGCTGGACGACAGCGAGGTCGAGCAGCTGACATACGATGCTGCCGCCTCTGAATACGCCGCCGGCGGCAGCGGCCGAAAGCTGGTGCAGTATGTCGAGAATTACCCAGACGGCAAGTATGTGGCACAGGCTCTGCGTGACATTGCCGAATATCAGTTTACCGACGAGAACCGCCCGGACGACGCGCTGCAGACTATCGAGACACTGCTCAAAAAACGTCCGTATGCACAGCAGGTGCCGGGCGCGTTGCTGCTGAAAGCGCAGATACTCGAAGAGGCTTATCCGAACCGTACCGATGAGATACTGCGCACGTACCGCGAGGTGGAAAAGCGCGGCGGCTCGGCTTATTCCGCATACGCCTGGGCAGGGATAATGCGCCATACCGCTGATGCCGCCGAGCGGCTGGAGTATGCCCGCAAGGTGCGTGAGGCCGGCGGCCTCGACAGCGACATTCTCGACGAGGCCAGGTACTACGAGGCTGTGGGGATGCTCGCTGACGGCTCTGACGTGCAGGAGGCTGTGGCTGCGCTCAAATCATTGGCCGAATCGCCGCAGTCCCTTGCTGGTTCGCGCGCTGCAGTTGCCCTGGGCGAGTACTACCTCGGTGAGAAACAATACAAGAAGGCCATTGAGGTGCTGTCGGCGTTTACCGATTCTGGCACGCCGCATGAGTACTGGCTTGCGCGTGGATACATCGCTCTGGCCGACGCTTATCGCGCTTCGGGCAAGAAGCAGCTCGCGCTGGAGTACATACGCAGCCTGAAAGACAATTACCCCGGCGATGACCAGGACATTGCTGAAATGATTAACAAACGACTCAAATCATGGAAATAGACAACAGCATAAAATCATTGGCGGCAGCAGCATTGCTGCTTGCAGCCGGTGTGCCGGCTATGGCGCAGGACAATTCGCTGCGCGGCAGCGTGGTCGTTGACGGCAAATACCTCCCGGACGTGATACGCCAAGACCGCATAAACACACTCCCGCGCATTTACACGTTTCCGCTTGACGCGACTGCGCTGTCATACGAGCAGCGCGGCGTGACCACTCCCTTTGCGCCCTCGTTCACCGCGTTGCCCAACCGTGGCTGGCAGACCACGCGCACAGTGCGCGACTACAAGGGGTATCTCGACATACAGGCCGGTTCATGGCTCAATTCGTCCATTTCTGCCGGTTACCGCATATTGAATACCGGGAGCGACATTCTGGGCGTATGGCTGCAGCACAATTCATCGTCGCTGTTCAAGCCCGAGATGTCGGAATATGCGTCGGATGTCCGCAAGAAGAACTATGACGAGGTGATAGGGGCATACTATGCCCACACATTTGCTGATGCCGGGCGGTTTGACGCCCGGCTGGACTACCGCCTCGGCTATTTCAACTACTACGGCTATTATGCTCCGCTGGAGCAGCAGCATCCTGGCTTTGACGCGCCTACTCAGACGGTCAACGACATTGCTGCGCGGGTAGGGTGGAGGTCGCTGCCTGACAATCCGTTCCAGTATGATGCCGCGTTGAAGGTGCGTTATTTCGGCTATCGCAGCTTATACCTGCCGCAACGTGTGGAGGGCGCGGAGGCTGAAATGTACACGCTGTCGAGCATGCAGGGGCAGCGAGAGACGCACACGATGCTTGAAGGCGGCATTTCATACGACTTCGACTCCTCGTCAACCCTCGGCATACGTCTGAACGGCGATGTGCTCGGCTATGATTCACCTGTATGGAGTCAGATAGCCAGTGACGGCTACGGCGACATTCGCCTTGCTCCCTTCTACCGTTTCCAGCGCGGCAACCTGAACATAAACCTTGGCGCGAAACTCGACTTTACCTTCGGAGCTGGTCCCGAACTCGACCGTTACAGCGCGTTCCACATTGCTCCCGACGTGCGTTTGGATTACAAGGCTGGAATAGCCGGTCTTTACCTCCATGTCGGTGGCGGAACGCACCTGAACACGCTTGCTGCGCAGGGGACTGGTGACTATTACGGTCTCCCGGGGTTGCTCACCACAAGCCCCGTCCATTCGCCTTTGGACGGCAAGCTGGGTGTCAATTTTGGCCCGTTTGCCGGAGTTACCGCTGGTGTCTCTTTTGCGTACAAGTATTTGCGCCACCAGCCGTTTGGCGGGCTGTACACCATGTACCTGAACACTCCTGCGGCTATTGCAGAGCCAGGCGTGTGCTATATGCCTCTTGACCCTGGCGGCATGGACGTGAAGGGCTGGGGCATACAGGCTCATATTAATTATGACCTTTCCGATATTGTCAACATAGGCGTGGAGGGGTCGTACCAGCCGCAGGACGGCAGTACGGGCTATTACAACGGCATCGACCGTCCGCGATGGCTGCTGACAGCTTCGGCCTCTGTTGCTCCTGTCAAGCCGCTGCGTATATGCGTGGAATACAATTACCGAGGCGTTCGCAACATATATTGCCCCACGCAGATGCAGCAGAGCGACCCAAATGTCATAATCGGCGGCGAGGGCGCGGAGACAGGCGTACGCGCAATGCGTCTGCCTGACATCACCAACCTGTCGGCGCGTGTCTCGTACGCAGTTTCTCCTGCCCTTACTTTGAGTGTTCAGGCAGACAATCTCCTCAACCGGCACAATATGCTTTTGCCAGATGTTAAGAGCCAAGGCATCAGCGTGTTGGGCGGCTTGTCTGTGACATTCTGACGCGGGTGGCATGATAATTGCCGCCAGCGCAGTCGTATGTTTGTTTGTCCGCTTCCGGAGCAGGTGGCGGCAAAAAGAAATCAGAAGAAGTGGAAACTCTTACATTGCAATACCTCAACGAGGATGACCGGGCATACGGCTTGGCAGGAATGGCTCTGTCAGCTGTAGCCCTTGACGCATCAGACCTCATCTCCTCCATATCCCTCGACAGCGAGGACAACATGGTTTTGTTTTCAGACGGCTATTACTTCATAGGTTCTCCGTCTGTTTCACCCAAGGCGACGTGGGGCAGCATGGTACGCAATTTCCAGATTACATCAGCTATGGTAGTTGCGAACCTGTTTGCGCGGTCATTGGTGCGCATGAAGACCGCAGTGCCGCATGATTTGCTGAACACACTCCATGACGAGATAATCCGCGAGGGACGCGAAACGTGTGACCTTGAGGAGGATGAGGCGGAAGAAGTATACAGCAAGGCTCTGACGTACAATCGCCAGATTTTCGGCAACACGCGGCTGCACCCAGCCATAGCCAAGTTCGCCGGAGCAATATCTTGCCGCCGCACGCTGTCGGCTCAGGAGATACTTGACGAGTTGAGCCAGTTGGGCATTACCGCGCGGTAATGCCCAGAAATATCTCGTTGAGCGAAGGGAGGTGTTCCTCAAACCGTATGATGTCACCCTGCATTGACACCACCCTGAGCAGTTCTGCATTAGGAACATCTGGTTTCAATGTCATGCGGTAGGTGAAGCCTCGCTGGGCATGGGCGTCGCTCCAGGCATCGATGCTCTCGATGATGCCGCTGTCCTGCAACAGGGGCAAGTGCAGTTCACCGCGTGTGGATATTATGAGCGAGCCGTCCCGGTATCGCTCTTTTATTTCCGTCAGGTCGCCGTCGAGCATTATATGTCCGTGGTCTATCATCGCTATACGGTTGCACATGCGTTCGACAGCCTCCATATTGTGCGATGACAGCACTATGGTTGTTCCCTTGCGGTTAAGCCGCTCTATCAGCTGCCGCAGCAGTTCGCCGTTTATGGGGTCGAAGCCCGAGAACGGCTCGTCTAGCATCACCACCTGCGGCTCGTGCACGAGCGTGGCGATGATTTGCACTTTCTGCTGGTTTCCCTTTGACAGTTCCTTTATGCGCCTCCGTTTGTCGCCAGAGAGGTTGAACAGCTCGAGATATTCATCCATCACCTCGCGCAGCCGCCGGCGGTCGCCCCCTTTCAGCATGCCGAAATACATGATTTGCTCCTCGATGCGCATACGGTCATACAGTCCGCGTTCTTCTGGCATATAGCCTATCAGCGGCGATGTCGTTTCCATCGACACCGGCAGCCCGAGTATAGAGACGATACCGGCGTCGGCAACAAGAATGTTGTTGATGATGCGCAGCAGGGTGGTCTTGCCGGCTCCGTTAGGGCCGAGAAGTCCGCAGATGCAGCCACGCGGTATGGACAGCGACACGTTGTCAAGTGCACGGTTTGTAGGGCTTGCTTCACCTGCAGAGATGAAGTTCTTGGTCAGGCCTTCTGCACAGATTGCAGGGGTGTTGTCATTCGGTTCTGCCATTTCGGATGTATGTTTCAGGAGAGTTTATGTTGCTGATATTATTCGGTCGCCGATGTTTCGTGCCACCTGTGACCGTATTGATATGAGGTCTAATAGTCCCTGTTGAAGTCTGGATACAGTTTCTGCATCGCCGGCTTCTGATGCTTCCGCCAGCAGCTTGCGCAGGTCTTGCTGCCGCTTCTGGAGTATCGAGTCTTTCCATTCGTCCAATGCTCGCGGTATCAGTTCGCCGAGTCTTTCGGATTCGTCAGCCACGTGTGCTCCGTTGCGGCTGTAGACGCGGCTGAGCATGTATTTGTCTGTAAGCAGCCGGGTCGCTGTGGTTCGCACGTCGTTGTCCTCGTCGTTTGCCAGCTGCTGTCCTGGCCATATCATGGCAAACTCTGCGAGGTCTGCATTGCGTTTTTCGGCAATGGCCTGTTCCAGCTGTTGTTCCTCGCTTTGTATTTCTGCAAGCGACAGTTGCTTCTCTGACAGTTCGGCGTACCTGCTGGTTCTCATCTCTTCATATTCCGGCTCTTTTGACGCGGCAAATTCGGCAAAAGCCTCATTGAACGGGGTGGACAGCCTGTCGAGTTCTTCAAACACCTTGCGGTAAGCCTCGACGGAAAAGGTCATGTTGTCTTCGCCAAGTTCGCTGCGGACATACTGGTTGATGTTCATTGGCACCGTCTCGCCGTTGCCGTCAATGCCTTCGCAGAAATACAGCATGCCGTAGCGCACGCAGTAGCGCAGCACTTCCTCCTCGCACTTTTGCAGCCGCCGGTCTTGCGGCGACAGCCTGCGTCGGGAGGCTTGCGTGTTTGTGTTTGCTGGCTCATTCGTTTGTGCAGCCTGTGCCGTCTGAGCCGCTGGTTGGGTCTGTTGCGTGTCGGAAGGTGTTGTGTTGTCTGTTGCGTCAATGGCGGTGTATGTCCGCGTGCGTGAGGCGTTGTTAACCGCTTTGGCGCGAGCGCGGCGTGTCTCGACGGCAATCACTGATTCTTCTACGCCGAGCAACCGTGCACATTCCCCGATATACACGTTGCGGGCTATGTTGTCAGGTATGCACGCCAGAGATTCGACTATCGAGTGTATTGCCGCCGACCGCTGCTGTGGGTCGTTGCCGCTCGAGTCGAGCAGCACCTTGGTCTTGAAGCGGATGATGTCGGTCTCGTTGTCGGCGATGTATTGCCGGAACTCGTCGGGGGTATGCGCCTTGGCGAATGAGTCCGGGTCATGGCCGTCAGGCAGGAGAAGCACCTTGACGTTGAGGCGGTGCGACAGCAGCATGTCTATGCCGCGCAGGGCGGCGTGGATGCCGGCACTGTCGCCGTCATAAATCAGCGTGACGTTTGACGTGAACCGGTGTATCATGGCTATCTGCCCGTCTGTGAGCGCAGTGCCGGATGACGCCACGACATTCTGAAGCCCTGACTGCCACATCCCGATGACGTCCATGTACCCCTCGACGAGGAAGCACTTGTCCTCGCGGACTATCGAGTTTTTGGCCTGGTAGATGCCGTACAGCTCGTTGCTCTTCTTGTATATCTCAGATTCGGGCGAGTTGATGTATTTCGCCTTGTCGCCTTTCAATGTGCGGCCTCCGAACGCAACAACTTTGCCTGACGTAGTGAACACGGGAAATATCACGCGCCCCCGGAACCGGTCGTAAATGCGGCCGTCCTGCGACTTGCCGAGTACGCCGAGTTTCACCAGTATATTCTGGTCGTAGCCGGCATTGTGGGCAGATGTAGCAAGCGCATTGCCTTGGTCTATGGCATAGCCCAAGTGGAAAGCGCGGATTGCCTCGTCGGTCAGTCCTCTCTGGTAGAAATATTGCAGTCCTACGTCTTTGCCCTCGTCGGTTTCTGTCAGGTTTGCCGACATCTGCTCCATAGCCCATTTGTTGGCGGTGAACATTGAGTCGCGCTCATTCTGAAGGTCGCGTTCCTCGTCTGTAAGCTCGCGCTCGTGCACCTCTATGCCGTATTTCGCCGCGAGCTGGAGCAGGGCATCGTGATATGATATGCCCTCTTTCTCCATTAAGAAGTTTACTGGCGAGCCGCCCTTGTGGCATGAAAAGCAGTAGCAGAAATTGCGCCGCTTGTTGACGGAAAAAGAGGGGGTGCGCTCATTGTGGAACGGACACAGCCCCATGTAGTTTGAACCGCGCCTCGTCAGGTGCACATAGTCGCTTACCACCTCGACGATGTCGGCGGCATCCTTTATGCGTTGGACTGTGGCTTTGTCAATCACCTCTCATAATCAGATACGGCTGTCGTAGCCTATCGACACTAACGCCTGGCGCAGCAGTTGCCGCGTATTGCCTGTGACGCTCACCAGCGGCAGACGAAGCACCTCTTGCGCCAATCCCAGATGAGCCAGGGCGCATTTTACGCCAGCGGGGTTGCCGTCAACAAACAGCAGCCGGAACACTTCCGCAAACTCGTGGTGCAGCCGGCGTGCCCCCTCCATATCTCCCGAGAGTGCCTTGTGTACCATTTCGGAGAACTTGCGCGGACAGGCGTTGCCGAGTACGGAGATAACTCCTGACGCGCCGAGGCTTATCAGCGGGAACGTGATGCCGTCGTCGCCGGAGATGACGTTGAAGCCCTGAGGGGCATGCTTGATGATTTGCTCTATCTGCGTGAAATTGCCCGAGGCTTCCTTGACGGCTATGATGTTGTCAACCTCTGCAAGGCGCAGGGTGGTTTCCGCTGTCATGTTGACCCCGGTACGTCCCGGCACGTTGTACAATATCACCGGCAGGGGAGATGCTTGCGCTATTTCGGTGTAATGGCGGTATATGCCCTCTTGCTGGGGCTTGTTGTAGAAGGGTACTACTGACAGCACCGCCGCATAACCGTCCAAGTCGCGGCTTTGTATCTCGTGGCATACGGCCGCTGTGCAGTTGCCCCCGATGCCTATGACGAGGGGAACGCGGCCGGCAGTATAACGGCGTACGGCATCGGACACTCGCTCTATTTCGTCGTGAGTCATAGTCGCGGTTTCTCCCGTCGTGCCTTGCACGACGATGAAGTCTGCGCCCTCATCGATTATATACTCAACGAGGCGTTTCAGAGCCTCGTAATCAATGCTTTTGTCTGCTTGAAACGGGGTGACGAGAGCCACGCCCATTCCCGTGGGTTGGAAGTAGACCATATAGGATTGTTTTCTATGCCACAAAAGTAGGAAAAAATCGCGATACAGCCAAGTGTGTGTGACGGCTCTTTTGCTGTGTGCCGTGGTTGCAGATTATCTTCTCGAAGACGCGATGGCATCCTCGTATATCTCCATAAGCCGCTTGTAATGGCTTTCTGGCGAGAAGTTCTCCATGGCAAATTCACGGCAGCTCTCCCGCATGGCGGCATACTCGGCTTCAGGCATATTCCATGCTTCCTCCATGCAGCTGGCGAGTGCGTCGGCATCCCCGACATCTATGAGCCAGCCAGTCTTTCCCGGCACGATGATTTCCGGGATGCCGCCTATCCGCGTGCCTATTGCCGGCCGGGCGAGCATATTCGCCTCGATTACAGTCATCGGGTTATTTTCCATCCATTCAGAAGGTACAAGTACCGCTTTCGCTTCCCTTACGGTCTTATCCAGCTTTTCCCCCTTAAGAAATCCGAGTGTTTCGACGTTGGGTAGCGATTGCCGTTCAATGTATTCCAACATCCTGCCTTCCCCAGCAAATTTTATCTTGACATTCGGCGCTTTCTTTGCGGCTTCCATTATTGTGGCTATCCCTTTCTCCTCTGTAAGCCTGCCGAAGAACAGCAGGTAATCCTGAGTATGTCTTGATGCGTCTTTTAATGGGGTGAAATTGAATAGTATATCGCTTTTAGCCTGAAAATAAGGGTGGTGAAGACTCATTTGGCTGATATACTCATGGTTTAGGAAAATATATTTGGAGATGTATTTGTCATAATTGAACAGAAAGTCCTTGTGTATCATCTCCAGCATGCTGAACAGACTTATAGTCAGATTGTTGTCATAGCATTGGTGGAAAAGGCAATTTGTGTATAGGCTGTTTCGGCAATTGTGGCAATGCTTGCCCTTAAGCATCCAATTGGCTGTAGGGCATACCAGCCTTGAGTCATGGATTGTCATAACAACCGGTACTCCGTGTTTGGCAAATACCGGCAGTATCGACATTGACAGACCATTGAAGATATTGTGGAGGTGCGCGATGTCCGGTTTGGTATCTGTCAGAAGCTTATCCAGCTTACGGGCGGCATCGCTGTTACGGAAAAACCTTGGTATGGCTTTGATTTTCCCTCCAAAGCTCTGCTCTCGTATTTCAGGTGCGTCAGCGAAATATTTGTCGTACTCCGACGGCAGGTTCTTGTGGTATCGTGTGCAGAACGGTATGACCTCATGCCCATGGGAGGACAGCAGCTCCATGGTGTTGAAAAAGACCCTTTCTGCGCCGGCTCGCACATAATGGTACTTGTTGACTTGTAGAACCTTCATATAGTTGGTAGTCGGATAACCTGAAATATAACTACATTATTAACGATGCCGCAATGCCTTTATTTTGTGCTGTGGCATAATTGGCAGCCCGGTTGAGACATAGCATGTGCAAGAAAGCTCTCCACGGCATACGGTCGTGGAGAGCCTTGCTATGCTTGTTCAGGTGGACAGTCCCACCGAATGGGTATTTCAGGCGTTCTTCACCTTGTCTACGATAGCCTTGAAAGCCTCGGGGTTGTTGACAGCGAGGTCAGCGAGGACTTTGCGGTTGATTTCGATACCTGCTTTGTGGATCAGGCCCATGAGCTTGGAGTATGAGAGATCCTCCAGGCGTGCGGCAGCATTGATACGCTGGATCCACAGTGCGCGGAAGTTGCGCTTCTTCTGCTTGCGGTCACGGTAGGCGTAGGTCAGACCTTTTTCCCAGGTGTTCTTGGCGACGGTCCATACGTTGCGGCGGCTTCCGTAGTAGCCGCGTGTGAGTTTCAGGATTTTCTTTCTTTTGGCACGTGATGCAACGTGGTTGACTGATCTTGGCATTTCTTTTTCGATTTTTTGGATGTGAGCGGCAGTGTGAAGATTGCTCTTGGTGTGCTCCGCATCCGGTTAATAAAAATTGAGATGAGATTGAATTTTGTTGTCAGGCGTTATGCCGCGCGGTGCTTACTTGAGGGCGAGCAGTTCGCGGACAGCCTTGATGTTGGCACTGTCTACCAGTCCTGTGTGGTCGAGGTTGCGTTTGCGCTTCTTCGACTTCTTGGTCAGAATGTGGCTGTGGTAGGCATGCTTTCTTTTGATTTTGCCTGTTCCAGTAAGGGCGAAACGCTTCTTGCTGGCGGCATTGGTCTTAACCTTTGGCATTGTTGTGAAGAAAATTTAGTTGTTTGTAATTCACCTCGGCACTGGGTGCCTACGGTCTCTGTTAATTTTATTCTCGTGTAGAATTGTTGTCTGTTGCTGGTTTGTCGCCGTTCTCTTTCTTTTCAGGGCGAGGGGCTTTATCCTTTTTCGGCGCTTGTGCCTTTACGGGCGAGAGCATGATGGTCATGCGCTTCCCCTCGAGCACGGGCATCATCTCCACCTTGCCGTATTCCTCGAGGTCGTTGGCAAAGCGCAGCAGGAGGATTTCTCCCTGTTCCTTGAAGAGGATTGAGCGTCCGCGGAAGAACACGTATGCCTTCACTTTTGAGCCCTCGGAGAGGAATCCCTTGGCATGCTTCAGCTTGAAGTTGTAGTCATGGTCGTCAGTCTGCGGTCCGAAACGGATTTCCTTGACAACAACCTTGGTCGCCTTCTGCTTCTGTTCCTTCTGGCGTTTTTTCTGCTGATAGAGAAATTTCTGGTAGTCCAGGATGCGGCATACGGGCGGGTCTGCCGTGGGGGAAATCTCAATCAGGTCGAGTTCCTGCTCGCGTGCAATGCGCAGGGCCTTGTCTATCGGGTAAACGCCTTGCTCCACATTGTCGCCCACGAGACGCACCTCACGCGCACGGATATGCTCGTTGGTTGCATACGGGTCTTTGTTGTTCCGGTCGCCCGGCCGCGGACGCTGTCCGGGACGGGGGCGTGAGCCGCCCGGTCGCCGTGGTCCGTTGAATTGGGGTTTTTTCTCCATTCAGTAGTTTCTGGATGTGTTTGTTGTTATCTTGTTTTTAGTTGTTTCTGTTATTGTCAGTCGGTCATGGCGGCAACTTCCGCGTTGATCAGGTCGGCAAACGACTGTATCGTCATCGCGCCCTTGTCGCCCTCGCCCTGGCGGCGCACAGCCACGAGGCCTTCGGCGGCTTCCTTCTCGCCTACGACGAGCAGGTAGGGGATTTTCTTGAGCTCGTTGTCGCGTATCTTCTTGCCGATTTTCTCATTGCGGTCGTCCACCATGGCACGCACGTCTGCCTGGTCGAGCTGCTTGCGCACCTCGTAGGCGTAGTCGTTGTATTTTTCCGAGATTGGGAGGATGACGGCCTGTTCCGGTATGAGCCACAGCGGCAGCTTGCCGGCAGTGTGCTCCAGCAGCACTGCCACGAAACGTTCCATCGAGCCGAAGGGGGCGCGGTGTATCATCACAGGGCGGTGCTTCTGGTTGTCAGAGCCGGTATATTCCAGCCCGAAGCGTTCCGGCAGGTTGTAGTCCACCTGGATTGTGCCGAGCTGCCAGCGGCGGCCGATTGCGTCGCGCACCATGAAGTCGAGCTTGGGCCCGTAGAAAGCGGCCTCGCCGGTTTCGGTGCGGGCGTTGAGCCCCTTCTCTGCGCAGGCCTCGATGATAGCCTGTTCCGCCAGATGCCAGTTCTCGTCGCTGCCGATGTATTTTGTCTTGTTGTTCGGGTCGCGCAGCGAAATCTGAGCCTCGTAGTTGTCAAACTTGAGAGCCTTGAAGATGTAGAGGATTATGTCCATCACCTTGAGGAACTCGTCCTTGATCTGGTTGGGGGCGCAGAATATGTGGGCGTCGTCCTGCGTAAATCCGCGCACACGGGTCAGTCCGTGCAGCTCGCCGCTCTGCTCGTAGCGGTATACGGTGCCGAACTCTGCCAGGCGCAGCGGCAGGTCGCGGTAGCTGCGCGGTGAGGTCTTGTATATCTCGCAGTGGTGCGGGCAGTTCATCGGTTTGAGCATGTACTCCTCGCCCTCCTCGGGTGTGTGGATAGGCTGGAACGAGTCCTTGCCGTATTTTGCCCAGTGGCCCGAAGTCACGTACAGCTGCTTGTTGCCGATGTGCGGGGTTATCACCTGCAGGTATCCGTACTGCTTCTGTATCTTGCGCAGGAACTGTTCGAGGCGGTCACGCAGAGCCGCGCCCTTGGGCAGCCACAGGGGGAGTCCCTGTCCTACGGTCTGTGAGAACGCGAACAGCTCCATCTCCTTGCCCAGCTTGCGGTGGTCGCGCTTCTTGGCTTCCTCGAGCATGGCGAGATACTCGTCGAGCATCTTTTTCTTGGGGAATGTGATGCCGTACACACGCACCAGCTGGTCGCGCTTCTCGTCGCCGCGCCAGTATGCGCCGGCCAGCGACAGTATCTTGACGGCCTTGATAGGGGAGGTGTCGGGTATGTGCGGCCCGCGGCAGAGGTCGGTGAACGCTCCCTGCGTATAGGTGGTGATGTGTCCGTCTTCCAGCTCGCTGATCAGCTCACACTTGTACTTCTCGCCACGGTCGCCGAACATCTTCAGCGCGTCGGCTTTTGAGATGTCGCGGCGCACGATAGCCTCCTTGCGCTGTGCCAGCTCGAGCATCTTCTTCTCTATCTTGCCGAAATCGTCGTCGGTGAGCTTGTTCTCACCCGGGTCGATGTCGTAATAGAACCCGTTTTCGATAGCCGGTCCGATGCCGAACTTCACGCCGGGGTACAGTTCCTGAAGAGCCTCCGCGAGCAGGTGTGCCGAGGAGTGCCAGAAGGCGTGCTTGCCCTCGGGCGTATCCCATTTGAACAGTTGGACTGCCGCGTCGCCCGTGACTGGGCGGGACAGGTCCCAATCCTCACCGTTGACCTTGGCAGCAAGCACGTCTGACGCCAGACGCGGGCTTATGCTGCGTGCTATCTCGAGGGGGGTAGTTCCTTCGGGATACTCTCTGACACTGTTGTCCGGAAAAGTTATGTTCATAATCAGCTGTGTCTGTGTTTGTTGTTATGCCTTTGGCGGCATGGCAACGGTTGTCGCCACGCTCTCCTCGGCAAATATCGCGCAAAGATACGCATTTTTTCGCATTGCGGCAAATAAACTCGCCCCTGCTGTGCGAAAAAATCATTTTTGGCTGTTTGTGACGTGCCTTACTTCATCCCTTTCAGCACCTTGTACGAGGGGAGGATGCCGAGCTCGCCGGCTCGAGACAGGTCGGAGAATGCCGACTGGCGGTTGCCCAGCGCCAGGTATGTCAGCCCCCGGTTGTAATAGGCTTCAGCATACTCGGGGTTCAGCTCTATGGCACGCGAATAGCATTGCAGGGCAGTGGTGTAGTCGCCCACATTATAGTATATGTTGCCCTTGTCAAACCATGCGTAGATGAGGCGCGGGTTCAGTTCGACAGCCTTGTCCAGGTCTGCCATTGCGTCTGCCGCCGTGGGGCGCAGTGAGTTCTTCTCGTCGGATGCAGCCGTGCGCGACAGCGCGTCCTTGACAGTGGCGCGGGCCAGGTAGGCGGCGGTGAACTGTGGGTTCATATCGACAGCCTTGTCCAGGTCGGCGAGTGCGCTGTCATAGTTCTTGAGCAGCGAGTGCACCACTCCGCGCCCGAGGTAGTCTATCGGGCGGGCGTTGCCCGTGCTTATTATTGAGGTGAAGTCGTCGGCAATGGCAAACAGCTCGTCGGCCTGCTGCTGCGTCAGTGCGCCGCCGCTGTTGGTGATGTACAGGGTGCGAGGCAGCAGACGCGAGCGGTTGATGTCCTCTATCTCCTTGAAATAGTTGGACATGGGGCGCAGCGACGTGCGTCCGTCGTAAATCGATATGGCGAACATCGGCTCGGGGTCGATGCGTGTGGAGCGGTCCTGAACGCGCCCCTTGATCTTGTCGGCATATTTCAGCTCCACATCCTCCGTCTCGTTCACCGTCACGAGGCGGTTGAAGCGTTCCATGACGTCGATTTCCGACTCACCCTCGCCCTGCTCCATGCCGCGGTCGTTGGTAACGCCGGCCTCGATAGTCGGGCGGTCGAGCGGGTTGCGGCGCGGGTTGTCAACATACTTGCGCACCATGTCGTCGGCATACATCATCATCTGTATCGCGCCGCGCTGGTCGCCCAGCCCCTGCCGCGCCTGGGCCATGCCGTAATAGATAGGGTAGAACTTGGGGTAACGCTTCTGTATGGCTGTGAAATCGGCTATCGCCTGCCGCCACCTGTGCAGGTTGAGCGAGATGATAGCGCGGTTGTAGAGGGCGTGGAAATTGCCCGGCTCGCGTTTCAGCACACGCGAGAAGTCATCGTATGCCCCCTCCATGTCGAGGTATTCGAGGCGCAGCAACGCGCGGTTGTACGTCGCCGCCGTATTGTCCGGATCCAGCTCGAGCGCATAGTTGTAGTCAGCCAATGCGCCGGCATAGCTGTCGATGTTGTAGCGCAGCCACGCACGGTTCACGTACATGTCCGCGTTCTGCGGGTCGAGGCGTATCACCTCGTCCATGTCCGCCACGGCCTCCTTCCACTCCTTGCGCTTGACGTGCACGTCCGCCCGCATCAGGTAATTGTTTATCTCCGAGTTTGACAGCTCGATAGAGCGGTCGATGTCCTGCATGGCCTGAATGGTGTCGCCCATGACGAGCCTGGCACGCGCACGCGCCGAATACGCCTCGCTGAATTTCGGGTTGCTGTCTATGGCGCGTGTGAGCAGCGTGTCCGCCTCGCCTGCACGCTCCAGGTTGAGCAGCGCGACGCCCTTGTAGAACATGAAATACTTGTCCGTAGGCTCATACTTCAGCCCGATGTCGTAATCCTCGATGGCTAGCGAGTCGCGGTGCAGGTTCTGGCGGCAGAAGCCGCGCAGCTTGTACGCCTCGGTGATGAACTTGTTGCGCTCTATCGATGCCGAGCAATCCTGCTCCGCCCCCTGGTAATCCTCCAGGTTCAGCTTGGCCAGTGCACGCAGGAAATACGGCTCTGCGAGGTACGGCTTGGCCTTGATAGCCTGGTTGAAATACTGTATGGCGAGCATATAGTCCTCCATCGACAGGACATTCCTGCCGATGTTGACCATCTGCTCGGCGTTGACCTGCGCGGCAGCCGTCAGCGGCGAAGCCGCCGCCACCGCCACTACCGTCCCGAGTAATATCTTGGTGCTTCTCTTCACAGTGAGAGTCGTTGGCTAATTGTTGTCGTTTGTAACAGCTCCAGTAAATGCAAGCAATGGGGAGGTGTTTGTATTGTCGAGGCGGTCGAAAGCAGATTGCCCGTCCTTGCGGTCTACGACTATGATGTCTTCGGGCGAGAAGCAGTCCACCACGCTCACAGACTGTGTGGCAACGATGATTTGCGACTTGAAGGAGGCGCGTTTCACCAATGCTGCCAGCTTGTTGATTGCTGCCGGGTGCAGCCCGAGCTCGGGCTCGTCGATTATTATAGCCTGTGGCGGCGACGGTTGCAGCAGCAGTGTGGCAAGGGCTATGAAACGCAATGTGCCGTCGGAAAAATCAGAAGCATTGAGGTATATGTCGGAATCTCGTTCCTCCCACTCAAGCGCAATGTACCCCTCCATGTCTTTGTCCGGAGTCAGCTTGAAGCACTTGAAGTAGGGGGCTATGGAGCGTATTGTGCTTTCGATGATGTTGAATGTCCTCTCGTCAGATGTTTTCAGGCGGTACAGGTATGCGGCAATGTTTGCGCCGTCATGCCGCAGGAACTCATTGTCTCCTACACGCGAGGGGCGGCGCATCGGCGATGTCCCGCTCGTGTCGTGGAAATGATAGACCGTGAGGCTTCGCATGAAAGAGCGTATAAATTCTGAGGCCTCGTCTTGGCTGGTCATAATCGCCGATTCCTCTGTGTCAGAGTCCCATACCTGCATCTGCCGTTTCTCTGCGGATTGCTCATTTGGGGAAGGAGCGGCAATTATTCCCCTTGTGTATTCGATGTATGCTTTCGGGCCTGCGGATGGCTTGAGCCGGAAACCAAACGAATTGCCGTTGTCAAACTCGATAAGGGCGGTAATGCTTTCTGATATTTTGCGGCCACGGTACAGCATCGAGTCGATGCCTCCATGTGCAAGCATGTATGCCCCGAGCCGCTGCTCGAGCAAGTGGCGTGTCAGCTCGAAGAACGAGATGAAATTGCTCTTGCCGGCTCCGTTTGCTCCGAGCAGTATGTTGAGTGTCCGCAAGTCGATGCTGGCGGACTTAATGGACTTGTAATTGGATAGTTCAATACGTTTTATCATCACGTACTTGCTTGTTTGCTTAATGGCTTGGATGCGGACACCTCCGCGCCGTGTCCCTGCATTGTCATGCGCAGCTGCGGTGTTGCCAGCCCTGCCGTGACAATACATTGACGCACGGCTGGCGCGGGATGTGACACCGCCACACTTTGCGAAGTTACGAAAATTATGCCACACTCCCAAAT
>CAKUKR010000030.1 GCA_934663645.1 uncultured Muribaculaceae bacterium
GGCTTGTTGCACAGGTGCGGGGTTTTGAGTAATTTTGCACTGCTTTTCAGGCAGCGCAGATGCCTGAGCCAACCATAGCATATATGTTCACAGCGTCACGCAAGAAAAGAGAAAACATCGCCGAGTATCTGCTGTACATGTGGCAGATTGAGGACCTCATACGCGCTTACGGCCTCGACATGGACCGCATCAAAAGCGGCATCATCGACCGTTACACCGGACTCGACGAGCAGCAGAAGCGCGACTTGACCGGCTGGTACGAGTCGCTCATCGACATGATGCGCCGCGAGGGCGTGCAGCAGTCGGGGCATCTGCAGCTCAACAAGAATGTCATCATCTCTCTCGACGACCTGAGCCGCCGTCTGCTCGATGACCCGAAATATGCCGACTATTCGCGGGCATACTATGACGTTCTGCCCGACCTGGTGGAGATACGCGCCAAGGCCGGCGACAACCGCTGCGGCGAAATAGAGAGCGCGTTCACGGCCTTGTACGGAATACTGCTGCTGCGCCTTCAGGGCAAGGAAATCTCGCCGGAGACTTCCGCTGCCGCCGCCCGCATCTCGAAATTTCTCGCCACGCTTGCTGCGTATTACCGCAAGGACTACAACAACGAACTATTCAACGACGATCCCGATACCGCAAATGTCTGAAACACTGAACCAGGAAATCAGCCGCCGGCGCACGTTCGCCATCATCTCGCACCCTGACGCCGGCAAGACCACACTGACCGAGAAGCTGCTTCTGTTCGGCGGCGCAATACACGTTGCCGGCGCGGTCAAGAGCAACAAAATCAAGAAGACCGCAACTTCCGACTGGATGGAGATAGAGAAGCAGCGCGGCATATCTGTCGCAACCTCCGTAATGGGCTTCGACTACGGCAACTACAAGATCAACATCCTCGACACCCCTGGACACCAGGACTTTGCCGAGGATACGTTCCGTACGCTCACTGCCGTGGATTCGGTCATCATCGTCGTTGACGTGGCAAAAGGCGTTGAGACGCAGACGCGCCGTCTCATGGAGGTGTGCCGCATGCGCAAGACCCCGGTGATAATATTCGTCAACAAGCTCGACCGCGAGGGCCGCGACCCGTTTGACATCCTCGACGAGCTGGAACAGGAGCTGCATATCGGCGTGCGCCCGCTGTCGTGGCCTATCAACATCGGCGCGAAGTTCAAGGGCGTATACAACATCTATGAGCATGGGCTCGACCTGTTCACCCCTGACAAGCAGCGTGTTTCGGAGCGTGTGGAAATCGACGACGTGAACTCGCCGGAGGTGGATCGTCTCGTCGGCGAGAGCGATGCCGCTAAACTGCGCGAAGACCTCGAACTGATAGAGGGCGTATACCCCGAATTTGACAAGCAGACATATCTCGATGCGAGCATAGCACCTGTATTTTTCGGTTCTGCGCTCAACACATTCGGTGTCAAGGAATTGCTCGACTGCTTTGTTGAGATAGCCCCCGAGCCGCGCCCAGTTGACGCTGTGGAGCGCACGGTCTATCCGCAGGAGGAGGCGTTCTCTGGGTTCGTATTCAAGATACACGCCAACATGGACCCCAACCACCGCTCGTGCATAGCGTTTGTCAAGATATGCTCCGGCAAGTTCGAGCGCAATGTCAACTACCTGCATGTGCGTCAGGGCAAGCAGATGCGCTTCGCCGCGCCGACAGCGTTCATGGCGCAGAAAAAGAGCATCGTGGACGAGGCGTTCCCCGGTGACATTGTGGGCATACCCGACAACGGCAACTTCAAGATAGGGGACACCCTCACCTCCGGCGAGAAGCTGCACTACAAGGGGCTGCCGTCGTTCTCGCCTGAGATGTTCAAGTATATCGAAAATGCCGACCCGATGAAGGCTAAGCAGCTCGAAAAGGGCATCAGCCAGCTCATGGACGAGGGTGTGGCACAGCTGTTCACCAACAGCTTCAACGGCCGCAAGATAATCGGCACTGTAGGACAACTGCAGTTTGAGGTGATTCAGTACCGTCTGCTCCACGAGTACGGAGCGCAGTGCCGCTGGGAGCCGATAAGCCTATACAAGGCATGCTGGATAGAGAGTGACGACGAGAAAGCGCTGGCAGCGTTCAAGGCCCGCAAACGCCAGTACATGGCTCTCGACAAGGACGGCCGCGACGTGTTCATGGCAGACAGCAACTATGTCCTCCAAATGGCGCAGAGCGATTTTCCTGATATCCGTTTTCATTTCACGTCAGAGTTCTGACGGGTTGAAAATCAACAGATTGCCGATTTCGGCTGTCTGATTTGTGCATATTGTTTGGCATTATGCCGTCCGATGCGGACAGCATAATGTCTGATTTGTGCGTGTGCAGGGTTGGCTTATGCTCTAATTTTGCAGATATAACCAACAAGCACGACAATGAAGAAATTCTACAAACACACTGCATTGCAGGCGGCAGCTGTTGCGGCAGCGCTGCCACAGCGAATGCCGCTGCTTCAGAATATGGCGAATACATACACCGTCAAGCCTATAATGTGAATAAAGTCAAGATGTGATTGCCGCCGACGGCACCCGACTGTTCATTGAATAAGTGTATTTTTTAGGTATGAATGGGGGATGTGCCTGTTCTGACACATTCCCCTTTGCCAATCAGTTAACCTCAAAATCAGATGATTATGAAGCATCTAATGACAATCCTTGCGCCCCTTTGCCTGCTGCTTGCAGCAGCGTGCAACAATGCAAGCTCATCACAAGGCGGCATTACAGGTGACAACACTGCCGCCGAAAGCATATCAGCCTTGCACTATGACGAGACGGCAAGCATCGACGACGTTGTCAAAAGCGTCATGGAGTATGCAGAAAAGGAAATCCCGGCGACCTCTTCCATTGCCGGACTTGTGCCCGTGCTTCAGGAGCGGCGCATGCTGGCTCTGAAGTGCGTAAACGACATGTTTGAAGAGGCTCAGACAGCCGGGCCGGACAATGCAGATAAAGCAGCGCGAAACGTCCGCCTTGCTGACCAGCAGCGCGAAATATTCGACCGCGTTGACGCCGCATACATAAAACTGATAGAAAACGAGGGTGCGTCATTGGCTCACAACTCGATCCCCGTAGAGTTCGACAGCAAGTATTTCACGTCCGGCAAGGCTCGTCTCGGAGAAGTCGGGCAGACTACTGCGGCTGTGTATGTAAAGATGCGTGCAAAGGAAAAGGTCAAAGGGTATTACCGAGTATACGTGAAATACCTCGACGGCAACGGCAAGGAGCTGCTCAAAGAGGAGGTGATGAGCGCACAGATACGCCAAAGCGGAGACAGCGTGTATTGCAACTTTGACCACCTGCCTGACGTCGATGCGCTGACGCATGCCAAGAAACTGTATGTCGGCGTCAACACGCAGGAGGCATCGTCGGCATCTGATGACCCATACGCATTCTGACAATGAAACGACAACCAAATAACGACTGATATGAAACATCTGAAATTCGCAGCCGCACTGTTCACGGCGGTTGCCATGGGCTTTTCGCTCGCCGCTTGCGGCGAAGAGAACGGCGGCAAGGACACTCCGGACAACCCCAATCAGGGGGGAGGGACATCCGGAGGCGGCACTGACCCCAAGCCGTTTGTGTCAAATTCAAACAACACTGTAGTTGACGGGCCTATCGTTGCCTCAATAACCGGCCAAATAGGGGAGGGCGAGGATGACTATGTGGCAAATGCAGAAGCAACTGTGTCGCTCAATGCGCTGCCTGCTACCGAACGGGCATTCGACGAACTGCAGGCGCAGATAGGCGACACTCCGCAGGGCGGCGTGATGATGGTGCTTGCTGCCATGGAGGTGTGGGCCAACGCCGGCCCGACAGCCGGGAATGCCTGTCTGAAGAAGTGTGTGGCGGACTTCACCATCACTGAATTTGTCCCTGTACGCTTGAACGAGATGTTCTCATCGACAGACAAGAACTATGCACGTCCCTATCAGGTCGCAGCATTCCTCGTCGGCGCAGAGCGCAAGAACGGCTACAACCCCACAGAACCGTACACCGCATCGATGTATGTCAGCCCGCACCACCCGTACAGCTATTCGTCTGCGCTCGACGGCACTAACATCACGTTCCAGCTACGTTACCAGGGGTCTGGCTCTGAATCGTCAAAGGCAACAGCAATAACCGTTGTGAAGCCATACGGCCAGAAATACTACCTCTGCACGTCATGGTCGTCGCTGTATGTGCGCGTAGCCCAACTCCGCGGAGGCGAAGTCTTCAACGGTTTCAAGATTGTAAAATAACATAACTCGTGATTACATGAACGGCGGTGTGTCGGGTTCGGCACACCGCTTGTAAATAACACACAAAACAACCCGTCACGCGATATGTTATCAAAGCCATTAACAGCCGTCTTGTTGTTGGCAGTGTGTCTGTCCGCAATATTGCTCACGTCATGCCGCAACAGCGCCGCTGACGGCAACAACACGGATACTGCCCTGACAGACTCCTCCAAACACGAACTGGCGACAAGGGACGACACAGCTGTTATTCCGTTTAATGCACAGCAATACAGCATAATGGTGGAATTCTTCAATTCTGGTCAGGAATCTGACATGAAAAAGCCGTTTGACAAATGGGCTGTACTCGAGCTGCCTGACAAAAACGCCCCGTTTACAGTGGTCTACGCAGCTTCCAATGATGACAGCCGAGGCGCATTCTACTATGTATGCAATGACGGAGAGTCTGTTGACATGATAGTTTCATACGCTCCGCCTATGAAATTCTCATTTTGGACAGCATCAGCTGAAGGCGGCACTGTCGGGCTGACAGCATCAGCCGGCGACTGTACCTCATACTGGACATACGCTGTCAATGCAGACAAGGAGCCGTTCTATGTATTTGCCAATGTGTGCAACGGCAAAGTAGAGACTGCCGAAAGCACCACGGAAACAGCTCTCGACCCTGCTGCTGCAATGCAGACAGTCAACAAGTTTAATGTTGATTATGAGCCTGTTGACGGTTGGTATCCCATCCCCACAGCGTACTTCGCGGAGTGAAATCGTAACAAACACTCCTCGGTTTTTGTAGCCTGTGGAATTAATTAACCGAATTTATGGGGGGGCAAGGGCGTTTTGTGCTATATTTGCAGTCGGAATTACACTGACTGGATATGGGCATCAAAAAACTTTGTCTGCTGCTGTTTGCTCTGGCGTGCATGACCGCCACTGCGGCTGCACGTGAAATCAGCGGCATCGTGCTTGCTGAGAGCGACTCCACACAAGTTATCGGAGCGACCTGCTCGATTGTGATTGACGGACAGCTAACTGTGCAGTCTGCCACAGACGACAATGGCCGCTTCGCGATGAACCTCAAGAACAAGGCGGCTGCAACGCTCAATGTCTCCGCCTCCGGTTACGGCGCGGCTGAAGTGCTGCTCTCCGATGACCGTGGCGACATAAAAGACCTGGTCATCTACCTGCCTGACGCCAATATGCTCAAGGACGTGACCGTAGAGGCCAAATCAATAATCAACAGCGGCAAGAACACGATAGTCTACCCCTCGACGGACGACGTGAAGGCTTCACACAGCACAATAGACCTTTTCCAGAAGCTCCCGTTCGTGGGCTTGGCGGCAGACCCGATCAACCGCGCCCTGTCCGTTGATGGCGGCTCGCCGATGATATTGATTGACGACGTGCCTTCCTCTATGGAGGAGGTCAACGCCCTGCAGCCCAAGGACATAAACCGCATAGAATACTCTCGCCTCACCCCTGCGCGATATATGGACCAGGGCTACAAGGGGCTTGTTAAAATCACGCTGAAGAAGCGCAACGACGGCGGCAATGTCTCATTTTGGGCTCGCGGCTGCCCTACAACGGCGTTCAATGACTGGCAAGCCTCCGGCTCATACCACCAAGGGCCCTCGCAGTTCCGCATAAACTACGACGGCTCGTGGCGAAACTACCAGGAGGTCTATGACTTTGTTGAGGAGTCGTACGTCGGCGACGATTTCCGCGTGGACATGAACAGCCGGGACCGCAACCCGTTCAACTATCTGTCGAACCGCTTCAACTTCAGCTATGACTACCGCCCGAACGCGAGGTCTCTCTTCTCTGCCAAGTTGGTCACGAACCTCTACTCGAGCCACCGCCGCACCGACAAGACCACCGAGGACACGTATTACGGCACATACGACAGCCACAACGACAGCCGCGACAAAAATGTCACTCCCTCGCTTGACCTCTTCTTCCGCCGCGACTTCAACGACAGCAACAGCCTCGAGGTGGAAATGACAGGCACGCTGCGCCGCCAGAAATACCGCAGCAGCTTTGCCTACTACATGAACCCCGAGACTCCCGAGGAGTATGAGTACAACATCGACAACCGCCGCCGCTCGCTGATCACCGAGGCGGCTTACCGCCATTCATTCGGCGAGTGGGCAGAGCTGTCTGCCGGCTTTCAGAACACGCTTTCGCACAGCCGCAACACATACATCGACTCCGACTACCGCCCGGTACTGACTGAGAACAACAACTATGTGTATGCGGACTTCGAGTTCATGGTGGGCAGGGTCAACGTCGCCCTCTCGTCGGGCGCGAAACTCTACTGGATCAAAAACGACGAGAACAGCCGCAATTTCGTCCGCAACCTCAGTCGCGTGACCGCTGCTTGGGACATCAACAGCAAGTGGAACCTGCGTGCCGGCTTCGATTATTCCCCCTCGATACCCTCGCTGACTTCGCTGACCGACTACACGCAGCAGACATCGCCATACATGATGCAGAACGGCAACCCCGACCTCAAGGTGGCTGAATACTTCACATACGATGTGACAGCAACATATACCCACAAGGTATTCTCGGCATCGCTGACAGCGACGTATGAAACCGCCAACAACCCTCGCACAGACGAGACCACATATCTGGGCGACCGCATGTTCCTGACACGCACTGTCAACTACGGTGTGAACGACCATCTGGGTGGCAGCTTGCAGTTCCGCCTCAACAACGTCGGTGGCTTCGGCGCAAATGTCCGCCTCGATGTGGACTGGTATCATACTTCCGGAAACACTTGGAACGAGTACCTGACCTCATTCTACGCCTACGGCTCGCTGTGGTGGAGCAAAGGCCCGTTCACCATAACGTACTGGAACAAAATCTCCTGCAAGTACCTGAGAGGGTCATACATTACGAAAGAGGAGAACGGCAACGGCTTAAGCCTGACCTACAAGCCGAACAAGCACTGGGTGATAACCGGCTCGTGGATGTACATGTTTGAGCCAAAAGGTACGAAATACCCGCAGCGCGACCTCTCGCGGACATCCCCTTACTACAACAACCGCTACATCAAGGACAACGGCAACATGATAGTCCTGTCGGTGTCATATACAGCCAATTTCGGCTCGATATTCCGCAGCGGCAAGCGCAGACTCAGCAACTCCGACAACTCCTCGTCCATCATCGCCTACTGACGGCCGTACAGAACAGACCATAATCAGAGAACTCTGAACGCTCGGAGTCCTCTGGTTTCACATACTCACCTGCCGGATACAGCCTAATCGGCCGGATAGTTGCGGGAAATCATTTAATATATTACCTTTGCGTATATGAATATGAGATTACTGATAAGGAGCATATTGGTGTGCGTTGTGGCGGCGGTCGCTGTCGGCGATGCCGCAGCCTGCACTTCCGCGATAATAGGTGCGGAGGCTTCTCCCTACCGCCGCCCGATGCTGTGGAAACACCGCGACACAAGCACTATCGACAACAAGGTGGAATACATTGCGCCCGCCAACGGCGACCATGGGTATGTCGCCCTGTTCAACGCTGACGACAAGCAGCTCGAACAGGCATGGATGGGTATGAACGATGCCGGGTTTGCCGTAATGAACACGGCATCTTACAACATCAAGGACGACAATGTGCCCAACAGCAAGATGGACCGTGAGGGATATGTCATGACTATCGCCCTGCGCACCTGCCGCACTGTGGACGATTTCGCGCAGCTGCTCGGCGAACTGCCCCGGCCTATGGGCGTTGAGGCGAATTTCGGCGTGATAGACGCGGAGGGCAACGGCGCGTATTTCGAGACGAACAACCATTCATTCGTGCGGTATGACCTTGCAGACGCACCCGGACACGTTCTCATACGCACCAACTACAGCCATTCCGGGCGGCCAAACGAGGGGTACGGCTTTGTGCGGGAGGCCAATGCAGAGCATCTGCTGCAACCATACATCGCCTCTGCCTCTGTCACCCCGGAGCTGCTCACCGAGGTGGTCAGCCGCAGCTTTTACCACGACCTGAAAAAGCGTGACTACGCGCTGTGCGGCGAGAAATGGGTGATAGACCAGGACTTCATACCGCGTTACAAATCGACCGCGACTATCGTCATCGAGGGTATGCAGCCCGTCGCCGACGCGACAACGGTGCTGCCGGAGCAGGTGGCTCGCGAATACATCATGTGGACGGGACTCGGCTATCCCCCGTGTGCCGAAATCGTGCCGGTATGGTGCCGCGAGGGGGGTGTCGATGAGGACTTGCGCGGCATTGGGCAGAACGGACATTCGCCCATGTGCGACAAGGTGAAGAAACGCCGCAATGAGGTGTTCTCGCTGCGGCGCGGCAACAAGGACAAATACATCGACATGACACGTCTCTACAACGAGGCTGGCACAGGGTATGTGCAGGTGCTT
This sequence comes from uncultured Muribaculaceae bacterium, assembly GCA_934663645.1. Lineage (GTDB taxonomy): Bacteria > Bacteroidota > Bacteroidia > Bacteroidales > Muribaculaceae > Lepagella. The sequence continues at coordinate 8,645 of CAKUKR010000030.1, forward strand.
GTGCCGCAGAACAAGCAGGTATACGAGCGCATCCGCGCCAAAAGAGACGGCAACAAGGGCAACTGACCGCACACATGGAGCAGCAAGCAGTGACAACAGCAGAATTTGCCATACCGAAATCCAAGTTTCTGGTTTCTATGGCGATGCGCTATGCTCGCATACCGCTGTATGCGATAGCTGCAGCAATACCCGTCTGCGCTCTGCTCGGCTGCGTCCACGACCTGCGCTGGATAATCGTATGCTTGATGCTTGCGCTCATCATAGCCCCGATGGCGGCAGCATTCCTGTATTTCAACTATGGGTTGCGCCCAGAGGGTTTCGTCAACGTGCTGCCTCACCGCGTGACCATACGCCCTGGAGAGATTGACGTGGAAGCCTATTTCGCGCCCCTTCCGGACTTCAAGGACGAGGACAAGGATAACGACAAGGACAACGACAATGGCGAGGCTGTTGAAACAAAGGAAGTTGAGCGAAAAGCGAAGGTGTACAAATTCGCATACCAGCCGCACAAGCCGTACCGCACATCGACCTCGGCAATATATGTCAACCTTGCCGAGCCGCATCACGGCTTCGTGACGATACCGTTTGCCGCATTTGCCGATGCGACGGAGCTGGAAAAGGCTGTCGCCATACTGCTAAGCTTGCGACAGCCGGGAGGACAAACAAGACATTGACCATGAGACTGATAAAAGACAACAAGAAGAAATATTGCTTCATAATGGATATGGAGGTACGCGACTATGAGCTCGACTGCGAGCAGATAGTCAACAACGCCAATTACCTGCACTACATGGAGCATACGCGCCACAAGTTCTGCGCCGATGCGGGACTGTCATTCAACGCCATGCACGCTGCCGGATACGATGCAGTGGTGCGCAAAATCGAAATTGAGTATATCCGCTCGCTCGTGGGCGGCGACAGCTTCATCAGCTGCATAAGCCTCGACCGCAAGGGACCGCGCTTCATTTTCCACCAGGATATCATCAAGTCAAACGGCGACATCGCCGCTTCGGCAGTGGTGACAGTGGTAGTGCTGAAAGACGGCAAACTCACACGCGGCGACGAAATGGCGAGAATACTTGCCAAATATATGTAAGCCCCGACAGATGATGCAAGAGATTGACATACACGCGCTTGCCATGGCTTTGGCCAAGGGGATGACCGCACGGCTCATGCTGAAATGGGACGGCGAGGGGCTGTCTCCTCGCGACTTCTTCAGCATGGAGGCCTCGGATGTTGCCGCAGCCTTGGGGATAACCTCGCGGCATTCGCTTGCATCCGTCAGACGCGAGGAGCTGCCGGAGCGGGCAGAGCGCGAACTGACATTCATAGACCGCCACAATGTGAGGGCATACATCTGCACAGACCGCGACTATCCCTACCGGCTGCTGCAAAACTATTCAGCGCCGCCTGTGCTGTTCACTTACGGCAACGGCCCGCTGCAGTCAGACCACGTGGTCAGTGTAGTAGGCACACGCCGCCCCACGGCATACGGTCTGAAATGGTGCGAGAGCATAGTGGAGGAATGTTGCAGACAGTGCGACGATATCCAGGTGGTCAGCGGGCTTGCATACGGCGTGGATGCATGCGCGCACAATGCCGCGCTCGCTGCCGGCAGGGAGACTGTCGCCGTCGTTGCGCACGGGCTTGACATGGTATACCCTGCCGCACACCGTCAGCTGGCATACGACATCGCCTCTCGCGGCGGGCTGGTAGTGACGCAATACCCTTCAAAGACACAGCCGTTCCGCAACAATTTCCTGGCACGCAACCAGATAATCGCATCGCTCGCGGATGCGACAATAGTTGTCGAAAGCGGCATACGCGGCGGTGCGCTGTCAACTGCCAACGCGGCTTTCGACCTCGACCGCGAAGTGTTTGCCATACCCGGGCGCATCGGCGACGAGATGAGCGAGGGGTGCAACAACCTGATACGCAAGAACAAGGCATCTGTCATAACAGGCGCAGACACCGTGGTCAAAGCCATGGGGTGGCGCAGCGAAAAGGCTGACACGCCACAGCAGGCGCAGCTTTTCCCGGAACTTTCCGACGAGCAAATGCCAGTATACAACATACTTAAGGCATCTGACGAGCCTATGTCGCCAGATGCCATACATATCGCGAGCGGCATGAACATAGCCGCCGTAATGAGCGTGCTTGGCGACATGGAGCTGGACGGCATCGCCGTGCGGCTGCCCGGCAACCGCTACAGCCTCGCCTGAACGCGCATTTACACTACTTTAACCCGTATTGTCTTGCAATTTGCATTTCGCGGTTCTAATTTTGCGGTGTTGATTTGAACTATGGGCAAACGCAGGTACATAGCATTCATGACTTGGCTTATGCTGGCATCCATCACAACGGTGCTCGCAGTCAAGTCTGTGCATTACCACGAGGCGGAGCAGACAAGCAGCGCTTCTGCTTGTTCCACAGAAAATGACTGCCTCGTCTGCGCGTTCACATTCTCGCCCGGAATAGAAGACGACGTGACAGTGTCGGCGGAACCGACCGTCATACTATGGGAACAAGTCACGATTCCCCAGAGTCAAGCAATCCCCGGCATTCACAGCACTTTCAGAGTGCGCCCCCCTCCTGCCATCTGAAAAACACACAGTGACGGACAGACACACTTGCTGAGGCTTGCGCTACAACCGCAGCCCGAGGCTGTCTGCATGCATACTACAATATTCACAACCAACAGCACTGTCTGGGCAGGCCATGCGCCTCGACAAGCACATGCTATGCCGCCGCACTTGAACGTTTGGCATACTGCCCCATGTGTTTCCACAACCTTATGAACTATGGCAAGAGTCATCGCTGGCGCAATGGCACTTACGGCCGCATTGTGCGCCAACGCAACACACAGCATGCCGCAGGATTCCGTCCCGGCAGACACGGCGACGGTCACGCTGAATGAAATAATCGTGACATCTCCCGACGCAGGACAAGCGAAACGCTTGCGCTCATCGCAAAACATCGAAGTGATGAGTCAGGACAAACTGTTCGAAAACCTCGGGGGAAGCCTCGTCCAGTCGCTTGAGAAAATACCAGGCATAACGGCGCTGAACATCAACCCGGCGCAATCCAAGCCCGTGATACGCGGCCTCGGCTTCAACCGTATAATCGTGGCGGAAAACGGCGTCAAGCATGAGGGCCAGCAATGGGGCGTCGAGCATGAGCTGGAAATAAACCAGTTTGCAGTGAACTATGCAGAAATAATCAAAGGTCCCTCAGCCTTGCTGTACGGGTCAGATGCGATAGGAGGCGTAATCGACCTGAACAGTTCAAATGTCCCGGAAAAGAAATTCGGCGGCAACGCCAACCTTTTCACGCAGAGCGTAAACGAGTCGCTAAGCCTTGCCGCGCAGATATACGGCAGGCCTAAGCCAGGGTTCTATTACAAGGCCAACTTCACCTTCCTTAATTACGCCGACACAAAAGTGCCGGCAGACAGCATACAGTATCATTCATACTGGGTGAAACTGAAAGACAGGAGACTCAGAAACACCGCCGGCCGAGAATACGACGGCAATGTCCTGATTGGCATAAACAACGGCTGGATACACTCGACACTCCTCCTGTCTGACGTTTATAACAAAAGCGGTTTTTTCGCTGACCTGCATGGACTTGAGGTCAGGATGTCGGGCATCGACTACGACAGTTCCCGGCGAGACATAGACCTGCCATACCATCAGGTTAACCATGTCAAGGTCATGAGCAACACACGACTTTTCCTCGAGTCTGCAACGGTTGACCTGTCGCTGGCGTGGCAAAACAACCTGCGGAGAGAATATGCGGAAGCCGTTTCTCACGGGTATATGCCAAAGCCGGAAAATACGCTCGAAAGGGAATTTGCCAAAAACACATACACCGCGAAACTGGCGGCTGAATGGATATGCGGCAGCTTCAGGCTCAATCCCGGCTACAACTTCGAGTACCAACACAACCGGAGAGGCGGCTGGGGGTTCATAATCCCGGATTTCGATGTCGCTGGATACGGCTTGTACGTGACCGGAACATACTCCATTTCAAGAGACTTTGACCTTAACGCCGGCGTGAGGTTTGATCGCAACATGACCCACGTCAGCGAATACAAGGACTGGTTTGCCACCCCATCGCCAACGGGAGAGCCAGTATACAAAACGCGGTCTTCTGACATGAAACGCAACTTCAACAGCATGACATGGGCTGCCGGGCTCAGCTGGAGGCTCAGCAACTTGCAGCTGAAATTCAACATAGGCAAGGGCTTCCGTGTCCCGACACCGCAAGAACTCGGCGCAGACGGCATCAACTACCATATTTTCAGGTACGAAAAGGGCAACCCGCAACTCGAGCCAGAAACGTCGTATCAGGCAGACCTCGGAGTCTCATGGGACAACGGGCTGCTGAATTTCAGCATCGACCCGTATTTCAACTATTTCCCGAATTACATATACCTGAACCCGACGCCGCAATACACAGAGGGGATGCAGACATACGTTTACAATCAGAGCCGCGTGATCAGATTCGGGGCGGAACTCACGATCGGATACACGTTTCAAAAAGACTGGAAAGCGTGGGCAAATTTCGAATACCTGTACTCGCGTCAGTTGTCAGGCGACAAAAAAGGGTACTCTCTGCCGTTCTCCCCTCCTCCCACCGCAAACATTGGGCTAAGATACACTCCATCCTTGCCCATCAGTTGGCTTAATGACAGCTATATTGAACTCTCATGCAAAATGGCGTGCAGCCAACGCCGCATTGTCCCGCCGGAACGCGCCACAGACGCATACCAGACTTTCGGGGTTGCCTTAGCCAAGACTTTCCAGTTCAACACGCAGTCACTGACCCTCAATTTCAAGATAACCAATCTGCTTAACAGCAAATACTACAATCACATGAGCTACTACAGGCTGTCGGACATTCCTGAACCCGGGCGCAACATTTCGCTGCTGCTCGAATGGGAGTTCTAAAGCCTTGCATCAACAATCATAAACCAGGACATCGTGTCCGCAAAACATCAACAAAATGAAAAAACAATTCTTTTTTGCAGCTTCGGCTCTGTTTGCATTCGCCATGCTGCTGTCATCATGCTCAGACGATGACAAACCGACTGACAAGCCTTCCGTAACCCTCACTGAGGTAGGCCACGACAACAGCAAGACTGTCGCTGCCGGGACTGACATGCATCTCGAGGCTGACATCCTCGCCCCGGGCACAATAAAGGAAATCGAAGTGGAGATACATCAAGAGAACGGCGGCAACTTCGAAATTGAGAAAAAATTCGCAGAGGGCAGCAAGTATGCCGGCCTCAAGAACGCGAACTTCCACGAACACATCGACATCCCCGCCAATGCACCAGCTGGAGAATACCACGTTCACCTTGAAGTAACCGACAATCTCGGCCAGTCTGCCGAAGCAAAGTCCGAGCTGACAGTAACAGCAGCAAAACAGTAATCTCCTTGAGACATGGTGACCAGAATCATCACAGCGTTGGCGGCGTTGCTGTCGCTTTTGTCCTTGGCCTCTTCTTGCAGCGATGACAAGGACATCGACACCGAACTGCCGGAGATTGCCGCAGGAGCGGACTCTTCGCCTCTAAACTGTGACATATTCAGACGAGGCGACATAATCCACCTGGACTATGTGTTCACCGACAATGCGGAACTGGGAGATTACAACATCGAGATACACAACAACTTCGACCACCACACGCACAGCACAGAGGCCGGAGATTGTGAGCTTGACCCGATCAAAGACCCCATGACCCCATGGATATACAACAAGGATTTCGAGATTCCCGCCGGCTCAAAACGGTTTGAAGCAAAACAGGATTTCAAGATTCCGGAAAACATTGATTGCGGTGACTACCATTTCATGATACGCGTGACCGATGCAGCCGGCTGGCAACAGATTAAGTCGGTCAGCATCAAAATCATTGATGAGTAGGCATCCCGGACGGGCAAAACTGAAAAATGAGGGCGGACATCTGCAATGATGCCCGCCTTCATACGATAATAGCATGGGCCGCGTCCTGACGCAACCGCGTCCGTGTCAATCCTGTTCGTCGCCATCCTCCTCGTCATCGTCTTCCCAGTCGAGGAAAAACGAATCAGCGTATGACTGCTCTCGGAAATTTGCCATCTCGCGGGCGTCGCGCTTCGTGGGGCGGCCAAGCCCCTTGCGCCGGTCAACAAAGCCGGAAATGCGCGTCATTTCGAGCAATTCATACTGGCTCTGCGGCGTGAGGTTCTCCAAGTGGTCGGGCACCAGCTTTGCGCCGAGACGGTTCTCTGCCAGCGCAAGCACCCGGAATGTGTATGTGATCGGCGGCTTGCGCACATCCACTATGTCTCCGACCTTAATATTGCGTGAGGGCTTGAGTACAGTGCCGTTCATTGTCACACGCCCCTTCTTGCACGCATCGGTGGCTATCGTGCGCGTCTTGAACACGCGCATCGCCCACAGCCATTTGTCTATCCGTTCTTCAGTCTTAGCCATAATGCTCTGTCTTACTTGTTGTTGAAATGGTTCATGGCGAAAGCCGCGCCGCTAAGGCAGAACGCGCGTACGGCATCGCTCGCCACGTCGAGACGGTCCGGCAGTTTCGCCTGCTCCTCCGCCGGGAATTTGCCGAGCACAAAATCTATCTGTCCCCCTCGCGGGAAATCGTTGCCCACGCCGAAACGCAGCCGCGAATAGCGGCTGTTGCCCAGCTGCTCCGCAATGTTTTTCAGGCCGTTATGGCCAGCGTCAGAGCCGCCGGTACGCATACGTATCGCACCGAAGGGCAGGGCGATGTCATCTACTATTATCAACAGGTTCTCCAGCGGCAGCTTCTCGTGGTTCATCCAGTAGCGTACAGCCACTCCCGAGAGGTTCATGAACGTGGACGGCTTGAGCACCATCAGAGTGCAGTTTTTCACACGTACCTCCGCCATGTCGCCGTAGCGGCACGACTTGAACTCGCCCCCGGCAGCCTCCACAAGGCGGTCTGCCACCATGAACCCTATGTTGTGGCGCGTGCCTGCATATTCCGGGCCGATGTTGCCCAGTCCTACTATCAGGTATTTCTTCATGTCATTGTCTGTACCGGGTGTCTTGCGTCCCTCTTCCCTGCCGGCCAGGCGGCAGAGCATATTCCAAAACTTACCCATGTCTGTGTCTCAAACTAAAACCGCAGACACGCCACGAATGAATCCGCAACGTGTCTGTGTGAATATTGTCTGTGCCGCCGTCACTGGCGGCAGGGTTAGCATCCGTATCAAGCCTCAGCCTTGGCAGCTGCGCCACGGGCGGCACGGGTGAGCTGAACGGCGCAAACGACTGCGTTCTTGGCGTTCATCAGCTCGAGACCTTCGAAGTGGAGGTCACCGACTGCCATTGACTGACCCAGGCCGAGGTTGTCAACGTTGACGACCAGACGCTCGGGAATTTCAGTATATACGGCTTTCACCTTCAGTTTGCGCATGCTCAGTGTGAGCTTACCGCCGGCCTTCACACCCTCGGCGTGACCTTCGATCTTCACAGGCACTTCCATTATGACAGGCTTGCCGGGGAATACCTCGAGGAAGTCGATGTGCAGCACTGTGTCCTTTACGGGCTGGAACTGAAGCTCCTTCATGATAGCGTTGCGCTTCTCGCCGTTGAGTTCCAGCTCGATGGCGAAGATGTCAGGAGTGTAGATGAGCTTGCGCACATCAGCCTCGTTCACGTAAATGTCGGTAGTGATGATGCCGCGCTTTGCGTCGATCTCCACGAGCTTCTCGCCCGGCTTCAGAGTGCCGGTGAAGGGGAGCTCAACGATTTTGCCGCCGTTGAGGATTGCGGGGATTTTGCCTTCAGCGCGGAGCTGTTTCACCGCACGCTTTCCGAGTGCTTCACGCGGCTCGGCTTTCAATTGGAATGTCTTCATTCTTAATCAGTTGTTGTGTTACTCAAAATAAGTTGTATGCTCGCGAGCATCACGCTTGCCGGCGCATTGCCGGCCGATGGCCTGTCCCGGTGGGGGACAGCAACAGATTTCCCATCACACGATTTGCCTAAAGCGTTGCAAAATTACTCATTTTCAGCGACACGGCAAAATCTTTTTTCAAGGCCGTCCGCTGCCGCCGCCGGTGAGGCGTGCCGTTACGCTTGACGAGGAGCTGCCGTTGACCAGCGTGTACGAGCTGCCCGCCGTCAGGCCTGCACAGGTGATGAGTATTGACGAGCCTCTGCCGCCTCCGCCTGGGCCTCCTCCTGGACCGCCGCCGGGTTCAAAGTATCCGCCGCCGCTTGTCGTGTAGTTATCGGGCACTGTAAACTCAGCAAGCACTGTGTCGCCGCTCTTCAGCGATACGGAGCTGCCTGCAGTCACAGAGCCTGAGCCGGTCACGTAAGCCTGTGTGGATGCTGACGATGAAGGGACAGAATTGCCGCCGCCAACTGCGAGGACTGTGCCGCCGGTGAAATAGACCGAATAGTTCTCCTCCTCGTTGGCATCAAGGCCGCACTCTGGGGCTGACGCGCCGAATGCGCGTATTGTGCCGCCGCTGATGTACATGTCGCCGTTGGAGTCAAGCGCGTCATTGCCCGTGGCAACTACCGTGATGTCGCCTCCCTTGATATACATGTGGCTTGACGAGTTGAGGCCGTCGTCACGCGAGTTGACGACTATCGTTCCTGCGTTGACCGTCATCTCCGACTTGCTCTCAATGCCCTCGCCGCCGTTGCCGGTGGTCGTGACATTGATGCTGCCGCCGTTGATTGTCACGTTGCCGTCCACCTTCATGCCCTTGGGCGAAGACTTCTGGTCGCTCGTCAGGCGGTCTGTATTGCCTGTATAGTCGGGATATTCAGTGCCGTTGACGTAAGCGTACATGCCGCCAGACGTTTTGACGGTGATGTCGCCGCCGTCAATGGTCAACGAGCCGTCGCAGTTGATGCCCTTGCCGCCGCTGCCGGTAGCCGTAAGGTCCAGTGTGCCGGCAGATATGGCCATGTTGCCGTCGCAGCTGAGGCACGACGCAGCCTTAGTCTTCGCCTCGTCAGCGTCCCATTTGCCGCCGCCGGAGACTGATGCCGTTATCGAGCCGCCGGAAATGTTGATGTCGCCGTCAGCCTTTATGGCCTTGGAGGCCGTCGCCGTAACAGCCACGTTGACAGAGCCTCCGCTCATCGTGAAGCTGCCGGTGTCTTCTGCCTCGCGGTCAGTTTCGTCCTTGAATGACACCTGTATGCCGTCATCGCCTACGCCCGAGATGTTCAGCACGCCGCTTTCCATCAGGAAATACTGGTTGCAGTTGATGCCGTCCTTGACTGAAGAGTTCACGTTGACCGTGCAGTTCTTCATCTCGATATACTCCTTGGCATAGATGCCGTGAGCCGTGTTGCCGTTCACCGTCAACGAGCCCTTGCCCTTCAGTTCCAGATGACCTTTGCACGTTATGCACCCCTTATGCGTGCCGCCCGCGCCGTCAGTCAGCACGTTGTCAGTGCTCTTCTTGGCACTCAGCTCGATGCGTTTGCCGTCCTGGATGTTCAGCGGCGCGCCCGAGGGGTTGGTCAGCGTAAGCCCTTGCAGCTCAACCGTTGCCTTGAAACTGCCGTCCAGCTCAAAAGAGCCGTCGGTGGAACTGCCCGAGAGGATGTACGTTATCTCGCCGCAAGTCTCCTCGCTCACCAGGTCGCTCTGCGTCATCGTGACGTGTGCGCCGCTGACTTCGGCTGTCACATACTGCGCAATGTTGCCAGCTACGGTGACACTCGCCGACGTGTTGTCATACACGACAGTCACGGTGTTGTCCGTCACCTCAGAGTCGTCAACGTATATGCGGTCTATCTCGCCAACGGCGAATGTACGTCCGAGCACTGTCAGCGACAGCCCGTCGCTGTACAGCATTTCGCCCGCCGTCTCCGCCGGTATCGCGTAGGTGACATTGCCCACCTGCACGTTCATCGTCTGTGCGCCCGCACCGGCAACCGCCAGCGCTGTCAGCGCAGCCATGAAATATCTTGCCTTCATTTCACTGCAATTTTTCGGGTTGCACCATTCTCATATCTCAACACATAGATGCCTGGCACGAGCGCACGGCGTGCAGCCGCGACCGTGTCGAAAGTGCCGTAAGCCATTCCGGTGACGGAATACACGGCAAACGGAGTGTCTGCGCCGGCATCAACGATGCCTACTGCTGCATCATTCATCGAAAAGAACATCTTGCCGAGGTCTGCCACACGGTACGACAGCATTGCGTCGCCGGCGACGGCAGAGAGTGCGCCGTCAGCGAATGTGATATTCAGGTTTTCCGTTGGGATGGACTGCTGTTCACCCCCCGAGGTCTCGAATGTCAGGTACTTGTAGCCCTCGGCTCTCGCAGCCGACTGCAACAGCAGCACCGACAGCAATAACAGTAGCTTTTTCATAACCATCGTGAATTAAAAATTATACCCATGTAGAAACACTATCCATGCAGACGCGGAAGTTTCCCCATGACCGATGCACATCTGCAATGCAAAAGTATAGATAAAAATCCACTTATCCGCGTAATTAACCATTTTTTCACCACGCGAACGCCCGTCACAGCCGTCCGTTTGCCAAAAAGTGACGTGACGCCTGTTTTGACACCCCTATGCTTATGGACTGTAATATATAGGTCGGTTGAATTGTCGAGTCTGACAGCCGTGGACACTGGTTTTGTTCGTGCGGTTTTGGCGTGATAAGTTTGCCACCTCGCCGATTTTATATAATTTTGCACATCAAACTGGTTTCCGCTCGCGGATGCCTACATACATATTTACCGAACTGACCATGAAAAAACTGACTACGACAGCGGTGGCACTGGCAGCAGCTCTTGCCCCCGTTGCAGCCCAGGAGGCGGACAGCCTCGATGTGAAACCCTCGTTGCGCGTGCGTGCCGAAGTGCGTGCCGACTTCCAGCAGCAGTGGGACGACGGCGAGCTGAACCGCCCCGAGTCCGGCTTCAAGGGGAAGTACCTGAACATTTACCTCGACGGCAACCTGAACCGCCATTTCTCGTATGCCATCAAGCACCGTCTCGACAAATCGGCGACCAAACACGACTTTTTCGAGGCAACGCCATGGGCGTATATCACATACCGCCCTGTAGACGAGGTGGAAATTTCTGCGGGCAAGCAGGTGGTCTGCATCGGCGGCTACGAGTATGACCGCTCTCCGGCCGACATATTTTTCGCATCAGAATACTGGAACAACATCTCTTGCTACCAGTTCGGCGTGAGCGCGGCGTACAATTTCGGCAAGGACAAAGTCACCTTCCAAGTGGTGCAAAGCCCATTCCACACATCAGACAACGGCAACATGTATGCTTACAACATACAGTGGAACGGCCATCACGGCCCATGGCAGACCATTTGGTCGGTAAACCTGAGCGAATATGCCCGCGGACACTACATACCCTATATATCGCTGGGCAACAAGTTCAATTTCAATCCGTTCACTCTCGAACTTGACATAATGAACCGCCCTTCGCGCCATACGTCATTCCTCAGCGACTGCTCGATAATGGCTGATGCCGGCATATATGCTACCCGCTGGCTGCGTCCTTTCGCCAAGTTCACCTACGATGTCAACCGTGACAATTACGGCGACCTGTGCGTCCTCCCCGGCACGGAAATCAAGACCGTTGGCGGCGGCTTCGAGGCGTGGCCGCTTATGAAGAATAACATGGAGCTGCGTCTGCACGCCGACCTGTGCTATTCGTGGGGCAAGAACGGCAATACTTACGGAGTGATGACTGACAAGCGTCTGTGGCTCAACCTCGGCGTGACCTGGAGCATGACCCTCTGCAATATTTGACACCTCAATACGAAACCAAATCAACTGACTATATATCATGGGAAAACCAACCCCAAAGTCTGGCAAGAAACGCCGCATCTCGATGCCTCAAGGCGTGATGTGCCTGCTCATCGTCTTCCTGCTTTTCGGATACCTCGGCTATGCCATGGGTGTCGCTCCGATGATGAAAACTCTTATGTATACGGCGCATGACCTGCTGCTCAACACGGTGTTCTTCCTCCTCTCCGTCTGCGTGCTTACGGGTGCGCTCGGACGTGTGTTTGTTGAGTTCGGCGTGGTGACGCTGGTCGAGAAGCTGCTGCGCCCGATCATGAAGCCGATATTCAACCTCCCCGGCGTGGCATCGCTCGGCGCAGTCATGACGTTCCTCAGCGACAACCCGGCGATAATCGCCCTTTCCAAGGACAAGAGTTTCAGCCGTTACTTCAAGAAGTACCAGCTCATCTCGCTTACCAATTTCGGCACGGCCTTCGGCATGGGCCTGCTTGTCATCGTCTTCATGGTGGGGCAGGGCTATATCAAGGAGCCGCTTATCGGTTTTGCAGGTGCAGTTGTAGGCTGTATCGTCAGCACGCGCCTGATGCAGCGGTTTGTCATCAAGGCATATCCTGAATACAAGGAACAGGATGCCGTCGACGACCAGGTGCTGCAAGAAGAGGAGAAAGAGCATGAGGAGGAAGTCGAGAAGGAATCTCTGTTCACCCGGCTGCTCAACGCGCTGCTCGACGGCGGCAAGAGCGGTGTCGAGGTGGGCATGTGCATTATCCCCGGCGTGCTGCTCATCTCCACATTTGTGATGATGTTCACTTTCGGCCCGGGCGCTGACGGCACCTACGACGGCTCGGCATACCAAGGGGTTGAGCTGCTGCCGTGGCTCGCCGGCAAGATCGGTTTCGTCTTTGACTGGCTGTTCGGCTTCGGCGACCCTCACCTCATCGGCTTCCCCATTACGGCTCTCGGCGCAGTAGGGGCTGCTCTCGGCCTTGTCCCGAAATTCATGGCAGAAGGGTGGATCGACGGCAACGCAATTGCCGTGTTCACCGCTATCGGCATGTGCTGGAGCGGATACCTGAGCACCCACACCGCGATGCTCGACTCGCTGGGTTACCGCAAGCTGACCTCCAAGGCCATCGGCGCGCACACCATCGGCGGCATCGTCGCCGCGATCGTGGCGCACTGGCTCTATTTGCTTGTGACGTTCATTATGGGATGCTTTTAAGTTGTGATACATTGAGATATGCCGCGAGGGGAGCAGGATTTTTTGTTTGCCCTCCTCGCAAAGTTTTATTACCTTTGTAAGTGCATACAAAAACGACATTGCAATGACACTGACAGAACGATTCTTAGACTTCGTGCGCTTTGACACTCAGAGCAGCGAAACAGCAGACTGTACCCCGTCAACGCCCAAGCAGATGGTGTTTGCCCGTCACCTGCAGGAGATGGTGAAAGGCATGGGGCTGACTGATATAACACTCGATGACAACGGCTACCTGATGGCTACGCTGCCGGCCAACACCGACAAGCAGCTGCCGACAATAGGCTTTATCGCCCACATGGACACAAGCCCCGACATGAGCGGTGAGAATGTCAAGCCGCGCATCGTCAAGGCTTATCCGGGCGGCGACATCGTCCTCAACGAGGAGCAGAAGATTGTCCTCAGCCCCTCGGATTTCCCCGAAATGAACGATTACATCGGCCAGGACCTCATTGTCACCGACGGCACGACGCTCCTTGGCGCTGACGACAAGGCCGGCATAGCCGAAATACTCGACGCTGTGGCGTGGCTGCAGGAACACCCCGAGGTAAAGCACGGTAAGATACGCATCGCATTCAACCCCGACGAAGAAATCGGCAAGGGAGCTCACAAGTTTGACGTTGACCTGTTCGGCTGCGACTGGGCTTATACCATGGACGGCGGGGCAATCGGCGAGCTCGAATACGAGAACTTCAACGCCGCTGCTGCCCGCCTCACTTTCAAGGGGCGCAACGTGCATCCGGGCAGCGCAAAGAACAAGATGATCAACGCTATCCTTGTGGCACACGAGTTTGTCTCCATGCTCCCCGCAGCCGAGACTCCGGCACATACCGAGGGCTACGAAGGCTTCTACCACCTTGTAGGCGTGGAGGGTTCTGTGGAACAGGCAGAGCTCGTGTTCATCATCCGCGACCATGACCGCGACCGCTTCGAGGCCCGCAAGCGCGAAATGGAACGCCTGGTGCGTGTCATCAACGAGCGTTATGTGGGCTGCTGCACTCTCGCCATGAATGACCAGTACTACAACATGCGCGAGAAAATCGAGCCGGTGATGCACATCATCGAGACCGCCGAAAAGGCTATGCGCATGAGCGGCGTTGAGCCGAAAGTGCAGCCCATACGCGGCGGCACAGACGGGGCGCAGCTGTCGTTCAAGGGACTTCCCTGCCCGAACATCTTCGCCGGCGGCCTCAATTTCCACGGCCGCTATGAGTTTGTGCCTGTCCCCTCAATGGAGAAGGCATCACAGGTGGTGGTCAACATCTGCCGCCTTGTGGCTGAATGACAACCCTCTGCCAGACGCAAACACTCGCATGAAGCGACTGATAGTAATAACAGGGCCGACTGCCTCCGGCAAGTCGGCCCTTGCTGTTTCCGTGGCGCAGATGCTGCATACCGAGATAGTGTCTGCCGACTCGCGCCAGGTCTTCCGGGGCATACCCATAGCCACTGCCATGCCTACACCCCGGGAGCGTGCCGCTGTGCCTCATCACCTTATCGACTTCCTGCCGCTGGACTGCTATTACAGTGCCGCGCGGTACGAGCAAGACGCGCTGGCATGTCTGCGCTCCATATTCGCGACACGCGACTATGCCGTGGTCTGCGGCGGCTCGATGATGTATGTAGACGCGCTGTGCAACGGCATTGACGTGCTGCCGACTGTACCCGACCGCTTGCGCCGCTCGCTCATGGAGCAGCATGCCGCATACGGCGACGACTGGCTGCGTATGAGGCTGCTTGCCCTCGACCCGGAGCATTACGCCCATGTTGACCTGATGAATGTCAAGCGCGTTTTCCATGCCGTAGAGGTCTGCGAGGCTGCCGGCGTGCCGTACTCGTCGCTGCTGGGCAAGGCCCGAAGAGGGCATGACTATGACGTGCTGAAAGTGCAGACTGTGATGCCTCGCGAGATGCTTTTCGGCCGCATAAACCGCCGTGTGGAGCAAATGGCGGAACAGGGGCTTGTCGAGGAGGTGCGCAGTGTGGCTCACCTGCGGCATCTCAACTCGCTCAACACCGTCGGCGTGAAGGAAATTCTGCGGCATTTGGACGGCGAGTGGGACTTGGAGACGGCACTGTCGCGCATGGCGAAAAACACGCGGGTATATGCCAAGAAGCAGATGACATGGTTCAAGCGCGACCCGGACATAGTCATGCTCGACATGACGCAGCCCGATCCC
>CAKUKR010000031.1 GCA_934663645.1 uncultured Muribaculaceae bacterium
TGCAGTATGCGATTTTTCGGCAAAAACTTGCCGGTTCGGGTGATAATGCGTAATTTTGGGTATGACAAACGCCTTGCGAACAATCGTCCTCACGATGCTCATAACCGCCAATGCCCTTGCCGCATTTGCGCGGCAGGACATGAACGCAGAGATGAAGACTAACTACTACCTCGGCAAGCTGAAATCTGACAACATCAAGCCTGCGGAAAGGGTGAAATACATCGACTCGCTCAACCGCGCGAAGCCGGGGAACGAGAAACTGTACCTCAAGGAAAAGGCGCGTGCATACGTCCGCGCAAGCCGTTTCGGCGATGCCGCAGAGTGCTATCGGCACATAGCCGGACAAAAGGACGTGCCGGCATACATATACCTCGATGCAGTATATTGGGAGGCCTGGTGCCATCTCAACATGGGGCTGTATGAGCAGACCCTCGACAACGTTTACAAGATAGTGGTATGCGAAAAGCCAGACTCGCTCGACTACTATGACGTAGAGGCGGACTTCCTGCTCTGCAGCGTGTACCGTCTGCTGGAGAACTACACCATGAGCCACCGCTACCTGCAAGCCGCTCAACAGAAAACAGCCGCGTCCAAATCGCCCGAAAACATAGTGTACAACCTGAAATACCGCTATCACCTCGAACTGGCAGGCCTGTACCTGCGCGAAGGAAAATACAACGAAGCACTGGCAGAGGACAAGAAGGGCATGAAATACGACCTCGACCCCGCTACCCGGGAAGCATTGAACATGGATATGGCGGAATTGTATGACCAGATAGGCGAACCCGCCATAGCCGAAGAGTACTACCGGAAATTCATCAACAGCAGCACCAACTCATTCCAAAACAGCGGCAACCGCGTAAACGCACTTTCCAACTATGCCTTTTTCCTTTACCGCCACGGACGCACCGACGAGTCACTGCGCCTGTGCATGGCATTGCTGCACGGTCAGGACTCCATAAATATGCTCCACATCCGAGGCAACCTGTACGACATACTTGCTCTAAACCTTGAGAGGCTGGGACGGCACGACGAGGCTTACAAGGCACTGCGCCAGTCGGTGGAAATACTGGATTCGGTCACTCACACAAGCGACCTGGGAAGCGTGTCGAGCATCACGCGCAATTTCGAGAGCCGTATGGCAGAACTGGAACAGAGCCGCGAGCGTGAATCAGGGCGCAAGATACGCATCGCTGCCACAATCCTGTGCATACTTGCAGTGGGTGCGGCAGCTACCGTCCTGTGGGTATGGAGAAGAAGCAAGAAACGGAAGCGCGAGAACATACAGCTTGCAAAAGAAATGGAACACAAGGAGAAGCAGCACCGCGCCTCAAAAAAGGAAACGACGGAGAGGCTGGACGCAATGAGCCGCGAGGCAGTGGCACTGTCAATGCGCATAGCCGAATCAGACGCGCTGCTCGCCGAGGTGGCTTCGATAGCCGCTGACGCATCGAGGAGCAGCAAGGAGGCCGTCAGCGCGGTGCGGACAAAGCTGCGCGGCATCCATGCCAACGACAGGACATGGGAAGTGTTCCGCATCCATTTTGAAAAGATACACCCCAATTTCCTGACTGAGCTGTACCGCCGCCACCCAGGGCTGACGCAAAGCGAGATACGAATGGCGACATTCATCATAATGAACCTGACGGGCAAGGAGATAGCCAACCTGACGTGCCGGTCGGAGCGGACAGTGGAGTCGACGAAATACCGTCTACACAAGAAGCTCGGACTGGAAGCCGGCATCAGCACTGCGACGTACCTGCGCTCTATACTCGCGGAGACTCCAGCAGCAGGGGTATCAGATGGTGAAGCAGTATAATCACCGATACCGAGCCTCAAGATCAAGCAAGTACTGCTTTGCCCCAAGACCGCCGGCATATCCGGTCAATGAGCCGTCACTGCCGATAACACGATGGCATGGCACAAGTATGCTGATGGCATTGGCCGCTATCTGACCGGCACAGCCCCGGCCTCTGCCGCTATGCCCTGCCGTCTCGCAAATTCCCTTATAAGTTCTCGTCTCGCCATACGGGATTCCGCACAATGTCCTCCAGATATGTCGCTGAATATCGGTGCCTACCATTAGCAATGGCATGTCAAACGACTTGCGCTCCCCGGCGAAATACTCTTCCAGCTCATCAACAGTGCGGCGTATGGCGCTTGTCATGCCCTCGCTATACCACACGTCAAGCCTGTTCATAATCTTCCTGTCATTGAAATCGCGGCGTTTTGACTCGACCCAGTCGCACAGGCAAATGTACTCCCCTATCGAGCCGATAATAATCTTGCCGCAGGGAGACTCCCACTCGCTTATGACTACAGTGTCAGGCAATGCTTCCCCATCTGGTCCTATTCTGTTATCCATGCCACAAAGTTAGCAATTATTTTCCAGCGGACACCATACCAAAAACAAATGGAGTATGCCGAAATTCGGCATACTCCATTATTTCATATAGGGTTAAATAAGCCCGCTGTATCAGGGGACGAGCACCTTGTATGCGCGACCAGCCACACGTACCATGTAGATGCCTTGCGGCACGTTGATAACTGTGCGGCCAGCAGCATCGGCAGTAGCGATAGCCTTGCCCTCGAGGTCGTAGACATTGACGGTCTTGCCGTTTGCGCCGACAACCACGATGCCTTCGCGTGAAGCGAACACCTGCATAGCATCTGCGCTGATGCCGTCAACACCTGCAACGCCGATAGTGATCGACTTCTCCTCGGTCACGTCGTTGAGCGGGTTCTCGTCGCCGGCTGCAGTCACCTTGCCTGCATAGCGGTATGTAACGCCACGGTCGGACTCGTCGGCAGTAGCCTTGAATATGTAGTTCACAACATCACCGGGGGCGAGTTCAGTACCCTTGGTTGACATGGCGTTCTGGCCGTCGCAAAGGAGTGTGACCGTATAGTCGGAAACTGTGTTGCGGCCGTTGTTGTACACGCTCACCGTGAACTCGCGGGTCTCGCCAGGCATGAATTCTTCGGGTATCTCGATAGACACAGCCTCGAGGTCTGTGTCATATTCGATGGCAGAAGCATCCTCGACGATAGCGATGTTGTCTACGCAGATGTTCTTGCCATATCCGCCAGCAGTAGCCTTGAAGGCAACCATGGTGCTTTCGGTACAATGGCGGCGGGGAATTGCGACCTTGAACTGCTTCCAGCCTGTTTCGTCTGCGGTCAGGTCAATAGTTTCGAGCTTGGTGTATACATTGTCGTTGTGAGTTATCTCAACATCGAGAGACTCGCGGCAAGAAGAGCCGGGCATGTATACCCAGAATGAAAGCACAGGATGATCTGCATTGAACATGTCAACCTTGGGCGAAGTCATTCGAGCGGAGCAGCCAGAGGGAAGGTCAGCGCCTTTGAAGTATGCGAAACCGCCGTCTTCGTCCTGCGGGGTGACAGTCGGGTTCATGCCGCTTGCAGCAATGCCCCAGCAGCCGGTCACGTTGCCAGCGATTGTGGTAAGTGTCCAGGGTGTGTGCTCGAGGCCAGCTTCCTTGAAGCTCTCTGTGAACGGGACAGCGTTGTCCGGACCCATGACAATGAAGTCAGTGAGCGTGCCTTCGCTCTCCATGCCGCCGTACTGTGCGTGTATCTGGTAGTATACGAAATACTGGTTCTCGACACCAATGAAGCGGTCATCTATGAATGAAGTGTCCTTGATGCCGTCAGCAAGCACGTCACCGGTGTTGGCATACACCTTATAGGTGATTTCGCCGGCCTTCAGGTCGCCGCCGTTCACGCCCTTGGTCGGGGCATTCCATGTCACGAGGACATTGTTGCCGTCCTTGTCAACAGCCTTGGCGTTGGTGACGGGCATGGGGGTGTCGTAGCCGACATAAACGGATACAGTTGCCTCAACGCCCTTGGCGTCGCCAGAGTAAGCAGCAACACGGTATATGTTCTCGCCCTGCACGGCGTTCTCGTCAGTCCATGAGCATTTGCCGCCAGGGGTGAGACCGGAAGTAATCTCTGCAATCGGGCTCATGTCGGTTTCGCCGCGATAGATGCAGACCTTGGAAATGGCAGAGAGTTCGTTGCCGGAATATGTATGGGTAGGCAGGGTGAAGTTGAGCATAGCACGGAGTGCCCCGTTAGCGGCTGGGGTAGCAGTCAAATCTGTACAAGCGGCTGGACCTTCGGCAGTTGCTGTTGCCACGACCTCGACATCGTCAATCAGGAGATAGTAGGACTTGATTGAGCTGACACAGTGGAATGAAATGTTCCACGTGCCGTCAGCTTCAACGGTGAAAGGTATTTCGTACCTCTTGGCATCCTCGTTCATGATTGTAGTCACAGGCATCAGCGTGATGCGCTGAGCGTCAACAGTAGCACCCTGTCCCATCTTAACCTCAAAACGCTCGGGCGACTCGTCGTCAAATACACGTGCAGTGAAACGCAAAGCATATTTGCTTGACTTGTCGAACTGTATAGCCGGAAGTATCAGCCAGCTGTCAGCCGCATTGCTGAGCGTGAACTTATGGGCCATGCACTGGAAATTCTGAACGGTATTGTGCCACCAGTACCAGCCGCGGTCTTCCTCGGAGTTGAAGATGGTGAAGCCGTCGAGAGATTCCTCTGTGTCAAACGGCTGGAAGTAAGGCACCGTGAAGGCATTGCCCATGAAGTTTGAGTTGGAAAGGACTGTTCCGCCCTCGCCGACTTCATTGGAAGTGGTGACGGTGTAATAATAAGTGGCGATGCCGTCAGGCAGAGTTTCTGTGAATGAAGTCTCGGAAATCTTGTCAGCAACAAGGACTTCGCCCGGGAAACGCTTGACGGTATACTTCACTTTGGAGGGGTCGATAGTGCCGCCGTTCAGGCCCTGTGCCGGAGCATTCCATGTAAGCGTGGCAGTGTTGCCGTCAAGGGTGAAGTTCAGGTCGGTTACGGCAGCCGGGCTGTCAGGGCCGCACCACTGGGACTTGAAAGTCTTGGGGCCGGAGCCGACACTGTTGCGTGCAGCAAGCACTACGGAATGCGCGCCGTCGGAAGCGGCGACTGAGAAGTTTACAGTCGAGCCGGGATTGCCTGACTTTGTGTCCTTGAGAGCTCCGTCCATGTACATATCCACGTATATGGTGCCGGAAAGAGCTGAGCCGTCAAACGCTTTCGCCGGTATCGTGGCAGATACATTCGACTTGCCGTTGGCGTATGAGAATATGCAGTTGACCAGCTCATCAGGTGCATTCAGGCCCTTGCGCTGCGCCTCAATAAAGAGACCAGTTATCTCCTCGTCGTCAGGCATATTGCCGATTAGCTCAGCCTTGCCTGTAAATGTATTGAGGCGGCAGAGCTGACCGCCCTTCTCGTCAGAGAGTGCAGCCCAATAAATATCGTTTGTCTCGGGGTCAACCGTCGCACTCTGTATGTAGCGTGGTTTGATGCCAGAGGCGCCGATGAGTGTGAGCGAACCGTCATTCTTGTCTATGTAATACGTATTGCCGTCGCTGCCCACAGTGAAGAGGCGGCCGAAGTTGTCGGCTGCAAGCACTGACATGACAGGGATTTTGGCAATCTGGGTTGCCATGCCTGTCATCTTGTCGATGCGGGCGAAATCGCAGTATCCGTTCTCATACGGTCCCCAGAGGATGGCATACATCTCCTGTGTCGTCGGGTCGTAGGTCATGTCGTAAGCGATGTTGTACTCCTCATCGTGCATTTCTACGAGGTTGGCAAATGACCATGTGTCAGTATTGACCACACAATAATAGTTGTTGAACACGATGCCAGTCTCAGAGCCGTCCTCGGGATACATCTCCCAAAGGTGGTAGTGCAGACGGCGGTCGGAATACGCGCCGCCGCCGTTCACGAACAGATTAGGGTGTACGGCGATGGGCTGAAACTTGATGTTGGATTCGGGCTGGAAGGCATAGTATCCCAGCTGTTCCTGCTTGTCAACAACAAACCAGTCGCCGTATGAGGAAACGACAGAGCCGTATATCACCGGCAGCCCGGGGGTAAACGTAGGCTCTGCGAATCTTTCGGGAGCGGTCTTTTGACCGATTACAGGCTTTTCGGCACGCACTGTGCGGACTGTGCGGCGTGGAGTCTGCGCGGCAGTCTTGGTGCCGGCAAGGTTTTTGTGCGCCGTCAGCGGGCGCAGTTCCGTGTGTGTCACCGCAAGAGCAGTCAGGGCAACGGCTCCGGCGACTATCGCGGAAAGTCGGGGGATGTTTGGCATATAAACTTAAATTATGCGGGCCTAACGGGCAATGGATGCGTGCCAACGCCAAGCACTGCCGGCTGACCCTGATTAAAACTTTTCTTTTCCCTGCTACACCATACCAGTCCTGCGGCGAGGCTGTCACAGCAGGGCATAATGGAATAGCAGGTGCAAAGTTGCGAAAAATAATCAATATTCGCAATAGCGATAGCCGAAAAAACAGATAAATATGTGAACTTCACGCCGCTGGAACATTCACCTCATGCAGGTAAATTATGCAGCAAAATCAGCAGTTTTCGCTACATGGAATGATTCATCGCGGACGCAATAGGCACATGAGGTTAAAAACTTTTATTTTGCCAATACGTGTATTATTGCTATCTTTGTATCTAAATATACTATATGACGAAAAACCTCATGAAGCAAAATATAAGAGAAATCGCCCTTGCAGCGGCGTCAATCGCCATTGGCGCTTCCGCTTTTGCAGTGCCTTCACTGCCTGGCATAGTCAATTACAGGCAGCCTGACGGCAAAATGACACAAGTGGTCTTGCGCGGCGACGAGCATTGCCACTGGTATGAAACACCGGACGGCACGATGCTGATGCCTGATGCGAAAGGAGGTCTTGTGACCGCCGACAGCAAATGGCAGGCACGCATAGCCCGCCAGCGTGAGGCGGCTGTGGCGAGAGCGTCCTCATACACCACTTTCCCGACCACGGGGCGGCAGAAAGCCCTCGTTATACTCGTGCAATACACAGACCGGGCGTTCACCTACGGCCATGACGAGTTCAACGACATGCTCAACAAGCCAGGCTATGCCAACCTCGGCGCAGCCGGCAGCGCATACGACTATTTCATCGAGAACTCCGCCGGGCAGTTCGCGCCCGAGTTTGATGTCTACGGGCCGGTGACACTCGACCACGAGATGTCCTACTACGGGGCAAACGATGATGCGCTTGCCCACGAAATGGTGGCAGAGGCGTGCCGCAAACTCGACGATGAAATTGACTTCAGCCAGTATGATCGCGACAATGACGGCTGGGTTGACAACGTTTACATATTCTACGCCGGCTACGGCGAGGCTGACGGCGGCGGCGTGAACAGCGTATGGCCGCACTCGGCAAACGCCTTCTCCAAGGGGGTGCGCCTCAACCCCGACGGCGTGCAGATAGGACATTACGCCTGTTCAAATGAGCTGGTGGGAAACACACAGCGAATGGTCGGCATAGGCACGTTCTGCCACGAGTTCTCGCACGTGCTCGGGCTGCCCGACCTGTACAGCACAAACGGCAACGATGCGTTCACACCATACTATTACTCGCTCATGGACCATGGCAACTACAACCGTGACGGACGCTGCCCCTGCGCACTGACTGCATACGAGCGTTATTTCCTCGGCTGGAACGAGCCAGAGGTCATCGACGGCGAGGGCACGCTGCGCATCGCATCGATAGACTCCAACATGGCATACCGCGTGAACATCCCTGGCGCGGACGAAGAGTATTACCTGCTCGAGAACCGGCAGCAGAGCGGCTGGGACGCAGCCCTGCCCGGCCATGGGCTGCTGATATGGCACATTGACTACAACAAGGGCGTTTGGGACAACAACGCCGTCAACAACGACAGCAAACGCCAGCGCGTTGACCTGATAGAGGCCGACCAGCAGGAAGACCTCGACTCTTCAGCCGGCGACCCGTTCCCTGGCAGCAAGAACGTCACCTCGTTCAGCGGCTTCCGCGGGCGCAACGCGGGGTTGCTGGACTACACGATAAGCAACATTCGCGAGAAGGACAAGGCCGTCATCCTCGATTTCGGTTCTTCGTCAGAACTGCCGCAGACACCTGCCGCACTTGAAGCGGATGACGTGGACGACAACTTCTTCACCGCCCGCTGGCAGGAAGTCGAAGGAGCTGACGGTTATGTGGTCAACGTATACGCATACGAGGACGGCCGCATACGCAACCTGCCCGAATACACCTTGCTTCAGACGGCGGAAACTTCACTCGTGGTCAAAGGCCTCGAGCCTCAAACACAATATGAATATACAGTGGCTGCACGCCGTGGCATGAGCGTCGGCGCGTTCAGCGCGCCTGTCGCCGTCACCACTGCCGAACCCGGCATAGCATACAGCACTGTCGAAGCTCTCGACGCGACAGACATAACCGCCAACTCGTTTACGGCCAACTGGAACGTCCTGGAACTGGCAGAAAGCTACGCCCTCGACGTGTTCCGCATGACGGACGTGAACGCCGATGCCGACATCGCCGCTTTCAGTTCGCCGCTGGAACTGCCCGAGGGCTGGAGCGGCACAGCAAGCGGCACTATGAGCGTCAACGGATATTTCGGAGCGGAAGCCCCGTCGCTCCGTTTCTCGCAGAACGCAGAGGTGCTGCAAAGTCCGGAGTACGACAAGGACATCGAGAGCCTGTCGTTCTGGATGCGCGGTTACAAAGCCGACGCGGCGGCATCGCTCACCGTGTCGGTGCTTGACAACGGCGCATGGCGCGTGCTCGACGAAATCAAACCGATAGACAACAGCGCGGGCAAGACAATGACGTACGATGCGGCGGCACTGGGACACTCGCGTGCCGTCAAGCTGCAATACAGCATGCCCTCGGGCAACGGCAGCGTGTGCGTGGACGACGTGACAATCGGCTTCGGCACAGTGTCGCAGCGCGAATACATAGCCAACAAGGCGGATGTCGGCACAGGCACTTCGGCCCCGGTAGACGGGCTTGAGCCTCTCACCCAGTACAGCTACATCGTCTACGGCAAGCGCGGCGACCGCTACTCCTTGCCGTCAGCGGCAATCACCGTCACCACATCGCCCGGAGGCAGTGTCAGCAACATAAATGCGGACATCTCACTCCATGCCGACGGCAACCGCCTCGCTTTTGACATACCAGCAGGCAGCCATCTGCGGATATACACTCTCGCCGGCATCTGCACAGCAACATTCGACCGCAGCGGCGAGACCACCCTCCCTGAAGGCATATATATTGTACACACCTGCGGCAAAGCCTATAAAGTGACAATAAAATAACTCTCAATAACCAATGAACCCTTTACTGAAAAAACTCTTTGTCCTGTCTGTCGGACTGGCATCTGCAGCAACGGCATACGCTGCCGCGCCGACGGGCGACAGGCACGGAGACGCTGAACGGCTGCGTTACTCTCGCTACCATCAACAGTCCAGCGGCGGACTGTACAGCGTGCCGAAATCCATCAAACCGTCGCTTGCCCCCCTGCGCATCTCCACCGAGGGGCGACCTGAACTGATAGCCAACTGCACATCGAGCAGCGTCGGCTACGGCATGTACTCCTTCTACCCGGAGCAGAACCTGACACTGAACAGCCTGGCCGAAATCCCGCCATTCTTCGGCGGATCAGTCTACGTCAACGGCAAATACTACGGCGCGGACTATGACTATGATGACAATTATGACCTGATATACGTGCGCTGGTACGTCTATGACGCGCTGACATGGCACTGTGACAAGATGGTCGAGAATCCCCTTGACTATTCATATATCGCTACCGACCGCACATACGACAGCTCGACCGGCATGGTCTACTCGATATGCTACGACAAGACCGGCGAAAGCATCTGGCTCGCGACCACATCGCTCTCCGACGGCTCTTCACGGCTTATTGCAGCACTCGACAAGGAGGTCATCATGATTGCGGCTGACGCTTCGGGACGCCTCTTCGGCATCGACACGACAGCCAACCTCTACCGCATCGACAAGAATACAGCCGCGCTCACACTCATCGGCAATACCAACATCTACGAGGGCTACCAGTCAACATACACACAGTCTATCACTTTTGACAACACTACGGGCAAACTCTACTGGGCAGAGTTTCACAGCGAAGGTCTGTTCCAGTCAAAGTCTGCGCTCTACGAGATAGACCCGGCTACGGCTGCGACAGTCAAGATAGCCGACCTGCCAGGCAACCCTGAGATGGTAGGCCTGTATGTAGCAGACTATATGCAGCCCGGCGTGCCGGCGGCAGCCACAAACCTGACCGCTGTCCCGGAAAAGGAGGGGTCAACAAAAGTTGCTTTCTCATTCACCGCACCGAGCAAGACTATCGGCGGCGATAACCTGACAGGCCAGTTGACAATAGAAATGACCGTGGACGGCGACATATTCGACATCCGCGAAGCTCAGCCAGGCGAGACTGTAACGACAACATCAATGGCGTTTCCTCGCGGTCTGCGCACACTGAAAGTGACAGCGTCAAATGACAACGGCGCCGGCGAGGTGGCAGCTATCATGTTCTACGCCGGCTACGACGTGCCTGCGGCAGTCAAGGACCTGACGCTCACCTCCAACGACAAAACTGCGACAGTCACTTGGACGGCCCCGACCGAAGGCGCAGAAGGCGGCGCGATACGCACTCCGCTGACTTACGATGTAATCCGCATGCCCGGCAACGTGACCGTGGCTACCGCTATCTCCGAAACGACATTCTCCGAGACGCTGACATCTCCGGCCAAGTACTACTACACAGTGATACCCTCATCGCAGGACGGCAAGGGCACGCCGGCATCGTCCAACGGCATGATAATCGGCAACTTCGAGATACCTTACTACTGCGGTTTCGACACACAGGGAGAGTATGACATGTACACCGTCTTTGATCTGGAGAGCGAAGGCAAGGTGTGGGAATATGACGTGGAAAACCAGCGTCTGCGCCACCCGTGGAGCCTCCGAGGCGTAATCGACGACTATATCGTCACACCAGGGCTGAACCTTTCGGGCGCGAAGTCATACGAGTTCTCTTTTGACGGATACCAGATGTCAGACAGCTATCCCGAGCACATCATGCTCTACTTTGGCTCGAGTATGGACATCAACGAGATGAAACTGGTACTCGATACAGGCAAACTCCCCACGGAGGCACAGCGATACAGCGGCGTGGTTGCACCGCCGGCTGACGGAATATACTATTTCGCGCTGCGCAGCAAGACCGGCAACAACGGCTTCATGTCGTATGCCGACAACATCCGCGTCTCCGACAAGGGGTCTTCTGCAGTCCCCGCCACGGTTGATGATTTCAAGGCCGAAGCAGCTGCCAACGGCGAACTCGCCATCAAGCTCTCCATGACAGCGCCCTCGACTACCATAGGCGGCGCACCGCTCAACGCTATCTCGCATATCGACATCATTCGCGGCGAGGGCAACGAGCCTATCAAGACTTTTGACAACCCCGAACCGGGCAAGCCGCTCGAATGGACTGACACTTCAGTCAAGACCGGCAACTATACATACCGCGTAATCGTCTACTCCGCAAGCGGCGCGGGCGAACCGGTTTCCGCAACAGCATTTGCTGGCATCGACGTGCCAGGAGCGCCGACAGACATCAACGCTGACGGCAGCGACGGCAACCGCAAAATCACCTGGACTGCCCCGGCTCGCGGTGCAAACGGCGGCAACCTCGAGGGCCTGCTCTCATACCGCCTGTGCCGTGTCGTCAACGACGAGACTACCGTATTGGCTGACAGCTATACCGAAACTGAATACACAGACACATGGGAGGCAGACCGTCAGGCATTCGTATACTATACGGTAGCTGCCGTGACAAGTGCCGGCGAGAGCGAAGCCGCGACATCTGAATCTTTCACAGTGGGCAAGCCCTACGAAATACCGTACAACGAATCATTCGCCGGCGGCAAAACACAGACTCAGCCATGGTCTGTTGAGCAGGTTGCGGGATACATGGGGGCTTGGACAATAGAACAGCAGGGCGACCAGCCTTACATCAAAGCCCAAGACGGCGACGACGGACTGGCTACGTTTGACGGCTACCACAGCTGGACCAAGGACTGCGAGCTCCGCCTTATCTCTCCAGCCATTGACATCGCAAAATACATTGACCCCGAGCTGTCGTTCTACTTCTACCACTACAACGGTCTGGCTGGATGGTGGCAGGAAGAGGCCGACCCCGTCAACGAGACAATGTGCGTGGAAATATCCATGGACGGCGGCCCGTTCCAGATACTTCCCAATTCCGACATCACGCTCTATGCAGCTGAATCGAGCTGGAAACAGTACAAGTTTGACCTTGCCAACTACCGCAAATGCACAAGCATACGCATCGCGTTCCGTGGCAAGGGAGCCGGCTGCGCCAACATCCACATCGACAACATTGCCGTCAACGGCACTATAATCGACGAGAAAGTTGACCTCATCGGAGCCGACAGCGGCATCGTGACCGGCGTCAAGGGTGGCATCCGCTTCAGCGGGCTGGCCCACGGCATCACCGTCTACGACACCGCCAGCCGCAAGGTGGCTGCAAGCCGCAGCGAGCAGGGCTTCATCGCCCTTCCCTCCGGCATATACATCGCCGTGAGCGGCAACGAGAAGCAGAAGACAATAGTGAAATAACAATCAACGGGAGAGGATGCCTGCCCCTCACAGACTGGCATCCTCTCCCAAGTAATAACCTCAAAATTTGTGAGTATGAAACAATTATTACAAAGGTTGGGATTGGCAATGGTCATCGCCGGCACAAGCGTGCCGACATTGTTGGCCGACCCCATTGCCAGCTATGATTTCAACTACGAGTCGAAAGAGGAATTTGAGTCACAATTCAATGTCCTCAACAACAACAACGACTCCAACAAGTGGGAGTGGTACAAATACACCACCTCCACACCGGGCTACTACTATGCCCGTGTCTACGGCTACGGCGGCGCATCGTATGACGACTATATGACGACCAAGACAGCTGTTGCCCTCGAGGCCGGACACGCATACTGCGTCGAGTTTCAGGGCTGGACAGACGATTCGTCATACGACAGCACAAAGACACCCATGGGGACACTCGAACTGGGCTTCGGCACTGGTGACGACGTGACTGCGTACACGATGTTCTCCACTTTCTCAATGCCGTACATCAACAAGTACACCAACGAGACACCTCAGACATTCAAGGGTTACTTCACAGTCCCCGCGACAGGCAACTATTACCTGACATTCCATGCGACAGGTTCGTACTCTTCATGTGTTGACAACATCGTCATCACAGATGCAGGCTCGCCCGACAAACCCATGCCCGCAACAGACGTGACAGTCACTCCGGGCGAGAACTTCGCACTGGCAGCCAACGTCACCTACACTCTCCCGACCAAGACAATCGTCGGTACAGACCTCACTTCTCTCTCCAAGGTGCAGATCTACAACGGTGACCGGTTTGTGGCACAGGACGTGTTTAATTTCACACCGGGAACAACCCGTTCTGTTCAAGACAACAATGCTGTCGCCGGTGAGCAGACTTATACTGTCTATGTCTTTAACGGCGATGAAAAGTCTGAAGCCGCTTCTGCGTCTGCATACATCGGACCGCTGACGCCGAAACCCGTCACAAACCTCAAAGTGACGCCGAGCAGCGAAGAGGCAGACACATACGTCATCAGCTGGACTGCCCCGACCAAGAGCGTGAACGAGATGGATCTCGACGCTTCGATGCTCAAATATGACGTGTACCGCGTCATCGACGGCAACGAGAGCAAGATTGCCATGCTGCTTACCGAGGCTTCATTCACTGACACATACACTGCCGAAACCCGCGTGTCCGTAGCATACAAGGTAGTTGCCCGCTACGGCACAATGAGCAGCGAGGGCACAACCTCCGCACCGTTCAAACTCGGCGCGATGAACCTCCCCTTCGCCGACTCATTTGCAGGCAATGTCCTCTCTGACGACTGGACAGCTGAAATCATCAGCGGCACATACAACTGGGAAACACAGTCTTCTGGCTCATCACCATACGCATCACCCCAAGACGGCGACGGCGGCATGGTTTATTACAAGTCATACAGCTCTCGCAGCGGCAATGGTGCTCGCCTGATCACTCCCGAGTTCATCAACGCCGCAGAGTCTAACCCGGCAATCGAGTTCTGGTTCTATCACTACACAAGAGGCAACGACCAGATAGCCATCGAAGTACAGAAGGACGGAGGCGAATGGGAACAGGTAGAAGGCACCCTCATCACGCTGGAGTCCAACTCAGAGGGATGGAGCAAGTACTCATTCTCACTGACAAACGCCGTAGCCGGCAGCCAGAAATACCGTGTAGCCATACGCGCAATCTCCGCTTACGGCTACAACCTCTATGTTGACAATGTGCGTGTATTCAACCGCCTTGCCCATGACCTCCAGACTACAATAACCGGCCCGGAAACCATCATCGCCGGCAATGAAGCCACATACACCATCACCGTTACCAACAACGGCATGGACGTGACTGCCAATGACTATTCTATCATGGTCTGGGTTGACGAGACCCTTAGAGACAATGCCCCTGCAAGCGTAGACATCGCAGCCGGCGCGTCGCAGACTTTTGAATACAAGTTCAAGTTCAACAGCGGCTATGCTTACTCCAACGAAGAGTCCGTCGAGGTCGAAGCTGCCACAGACTATGATGCCGACATGGACGACACAAACAACATGTCTGCCGCAGTGACAGTTGTCACACTCCTCGAGAACCCGACAGCTCAGAACCTTATGGGCGTTGTCAACGGCGACAACATAGACCTGACTTGGGACCCCGCAGTTGACACCAACGGCTACACTCCGACAAGCATCGACGAGGACTTCGCCAACGCTGCCAACGATGAGAACGGCGAGACATTCGTATACTGCGGCTGGACAGCAATTGACCGCGACCAGAGCGAGACCGGCACTCTCTACGGATACAAGTCTTCTATCTGGAAAGTATTTGACGTTGACAATTCATACGCACCAAGAGCCCAGTCCGGCAAGTGGCTCGCTGTACTGCCTCCCAAGACCAGCGTTTCTGACGACTGGCTGATTTCTCCGGAACTTAACTCATTCGACAAGTGCAACTTCAAGGTGACTTTCACCGCACTCGCACAGGAAACCGGCACCGGCAGCAAGATGTCCGTTGCATACTCCACAACTGACAACCAGCCCGAAAGCTTCATCGAGCTTGAGCCGATCACCCTCCACACAGGCAAGACTTGGTACAACTATGAGGCAATCGTGCCCGGAACTGCCAAGTACGTCGCTATCCACAACGTATCGAATGCATCATCTTCCAACATCCTCGGCATTGACCGCATAAAGGTTGAGTCCACTCTTCCCGTCGTGCTCGGCTACAACGTATACGAGGATACATGGAAGCAGCTGAACACCGAACTCGTTACCGAGACTTCATTCACACTGCCCAAGGAGAAGGACAGCACGACACGTACAAGCGAACAACAACGCTCATTCTCCGTATCTGCCGTCTATGCCGAAGGCGAGACTGCACAGTGTGACCCTGCAGTGGTGTCCATCGAATCAGGTGTTGACGAAATCAACGCCAACATTCCCGAGCTGAAGATGGTAGCCGGCGGCATCCAGACATCTGCCGCTGCCGTGGTTTACTCTCTCGACGGCTGCAAGGTGGCTTCAGCTGACCGCGCCGCTGTCATCAGCCTCGCGCCTGGCATCTACCTGGTCCGTACAGGCGACGTGACATACAAAGTTGCAGTACGCTGATACAATTACACACATACAGGCATCCCGGCACACCGTCGGGATGCTTTTTTCATGCTGCCTCTGAATATTTCGCATATACATATCATTTGTATTTGATAAATTATTGCTAACTTTGTGCGTTGCCTTTGTTGACCTGTTAGCCTCAATGGCAATAGCGCATTCTGAATTGCAACATAACTAATAATGCCTATATGAAAAAACTTTTACTCACCGCTTTCGCAGCTGCTTCGGCAGTTGCTTCCGCCTTTGCGGCAGACCTCCCATACTACACAGACATGGGGTCTAAAGCTGACAAGGACATTGACCCGGACTGGATCATCATCAACGAGACCGAGGGATCCAAGACATGGGTGTATGACCCAGACGACAACAACATCACCAAGCCTACCGAAGCACCATGCGGCATCAAGTACATGTATGACAGCAAGAACAACGCTGACGACTGGGCTGTCTCTCCCGAGTTCTCACTCGTTACTGGCACTGAATACAAGGTGTCATTCTGGATGAAGACGAGCAGCGACACCGAAGACCTCACCGTCTACCTGACGCAGTCCACTGTCCCCGAGCAGATGCGCCAGTCTATGGTAATCCACGATTTCATCGAGTACAAGAACAGCACATACGCCAAGTATGTATACACGTTCTCAGTAGCCGAGGCCGGCAACTACCGCGTGGCGTTCTACCTGCACTCTCCCAAGAACCACTACAACGTGTACATGCGTGCGTTCAGCCTGGGCGAGAATGTGCAGTACGCTTCGCGCGTTACTGACCTGACAGCGACTGCCGGCGAGGAGCAGGCTCTCACCGTTGACCTGGCATGGACGCTCCCGACCACTGACACCGACGGCGGCGAACTGACAGCGGCTCTCGACAATGTCATCGTTATGCGCGACGGCTCAACAATAGCCACCCTCCCAGGCGATGCCACCTCATTCACAGACGATGCCGACAAGGGGCTGACTTCCGGCTTCCACACATACTCTGTGCATGTGGTATACCAGGGACGCAACAGCAACGCGGCAAGCGTGACGACCTCATACGTCGGCCCGGTAGTGCCGTTCTCACTCCCCTTTGCCGACGATTTTGAGAATGACGAGCTGTGGCCGCTGTGGACAGTGATTGACGTTGCCGGCGACGGCTCTACAGGCAACCCCGACAATGCGACATGGAGCCGCTGGCGCAACTCCGCCCTCACCGGATACATACTCGCTTTTGCCAACCCCTCCACTCCCGTTGCCGAGGACGACTGGGTATTCACCCCGCCGTTGAACCTTGACGCTGCCGGCAAGTACACCCTCTCTTTCGATGCTTGCATGTACAGTTTCTACGATTCCTCGTGCCTGCTCGACCTCTACCTGACACAGGAGGCAGCTGTCCTCACAGAGACTGCCGAACCTTTCGCGACATACGAGACATTCGCCTCAGCTACATACCCCAAGGACGGCGAGCGGATTTCGGTAGAGTTCACAGTCTCAGAACCGGGCAAATACCACATCGGCATGCATGAGCACGCCTCTACAATGGTCGCCCGCCAGGTGCGCATCGACAACCTTCAGGTAGTCGCCAACCCCGGCACAGGCGTTGAGGACATCGCCGGCGAGACAGCATACACATTCCGTGACGGAATGCTCACATTCGCCGAGGCTGCCATGACACAGGCGTACTCACTCTCCGGCACTGCAGTTTACTCCGGCATCGCCTCCACGGTTGACTTCTCAAGCCTTGCCGCCGGCATATACATCGTCCGCCACGGCGAGAAGACAATCAAGGTATTTAACCGATAATCGTTACAAACCATCCGCCCTCGTGGAGACATGGAGGCGGATGACACCCTTAACTAATAACTATAAATAAATGAAATTCAAAACCGTGCTAACATTAGCCCTGCCTCTTTTGGGCATGGGAGCCGTCGCGGCCCAGACTTCTTCTTTCCTGTCCGGCGACGAGGTAAAGCAAACACGTATGCGCCAGCATCGTGTGGTGGCAGCTGCCCCCAACACGACAGCACGCGCATGGATGGTTCGCGACAGAGGCGACCTCCCCTTGGGTCTCGTCAGCTTCAATGTCGCTGCCCCCGAGACATTCACTTCACTCTTCACTCTCCCCGACAAGGTATTTGCCGGAGTGAACACCCCTTCGGGCTACTATTTCTACCGTTTCCGTGAGGACACCGCCAACGAGACCATGATTCCGCTGGCATGGTCGTCGCTCGACCCCGCTACCGGCAAAATCACAGACATAGCCGACTGGAAGGACAAGGCTTTCATATTCAACGATATGGCCTACGACTACAAGAGCGGCAAAATCTACGGTCTCTCTCGCGAGTACTACACCGACGAATTCCTGACCGCACTCAGCTTTGAATACTCCGGCCTGTACACTATCGATGCCAGCACTGGCGTTGCCACACAGGTCAAGCAGTTCATCAATTGGGACACTGGCGCGCTTGCCAACCCGACATACATCACGCTGACCGCCGACCTCGAGGGCAACCTCTACGCTATCGACGTGAACGGATACCTCGTGAAGTTTGACCGCGACAACGACTATGCCGAGGTAGAAATCGGCTTCACGGGCCACTACCCCGCACAGCGTCTGCAGACCATGACGTATGACCCCATGACCGGCAAAATATACTGGGCGGCCGACTACAAATCCGCTCTGGCAGAGCTGCTGATGGTTGACCCCGAGACTGCCGAGACACAGGTGATCGGTCTGCTGGGCAACGACGCACGCCTTGCCGGCCTCGACATCCCATGCACCATCCCCTCTGGCGGTGCACCCGCTGCCGTGACAGAAATGACCGTCACCCCCTCTGCCAGCGGCGAGAACTCCGCACAAATCTCTTTTGTCAACCCGACAAAGACTTTCGGCAACTCCAAACTCGCTTCGCTCACCAAGGTGACTATCGCCCGCGACGGCTCTGAAATCCACAGCGTATCACCCGCCAACATCGGCGAGACTGTCAACTACACCGACCAGGTGACTGAGGCCGGATACCGTACATACGTTGTGACTCCATACAACGCCCTCGGCATCGGCATGGCCAAGTCTGTTACAAAATGGGTAGGACACGACGTGCCTGACGCTCCCGGCAACGTGGGCATCGGCCGCATGGACGACGGCTCTGGTGTTATAGAATGGGTAGAACCCACTGTCGGCCTGCACGGCGGCTGGATTGATACCAACACGCTGCGCTACCGCATCACCCGCATGCCTGGCAATACTCTCATAGCCGAGGATGTGCAGGGCAACACATTCACTGACCACACTGTCACCTCGATGGGCAGCTACTACTATGTCATCACCCCGTACACTGCTGACGGCGATGGCGCGGCTGCCAAATCTGTGACCATCGAACTCGGCTCCGAAATCAGCGTTCTCCCCTATAACTGCCTCTTCGAGAACCAGTCTGTGTTCAACACATGGACTGTCATCAACAACAACGGCGGCTCCACATGGCAGTGGAAGAAACGCGGTCTCTCAGACTACGACTGCTTCGCCATGTACCAGTATGACAGCAAGAACGACGGCGACGACTACCTCGTCTCTCCGCCTGTCCGCATGAAGGCCGGACAGACTTACTCCGTCAAGTTCAACTACCGTGGCTCTAACGCTTCGCACACCGAGAAATTCGACGTGCGCTTCGGCAACGCTGCCACCGTAGAGGGTCTCACCAACTCGCTCAAGAGCTATGAGCTGAAAGACGGCGACGGCCGCTTCGACACCATCGACCTCCCTGAAATCACTGAGGACGGCACATATTACATCGCTTTCCACGCCACTTCGGAGAAGAACATGTACAACATCTACATCACCGACGTGACCGTCTCTTGCACTTCCAGCGGCGGCACTGGCGGCGGCGATGAAGACTCGTTCAAAGCCCCGACAAACCTTAAGGCTACTGTCAATGCCGAAAACGGCGACGTGGTGCTGAGCTGGGCATACGGCAACACCGGCGGCGAAACAGGCGGTGACGACGATGACGACCCCGGACTCTCAGTAGAAATCCTCGAGGACTGGGAGGGCTACCCCAGCTTCATCCTCAACCCCACCGCTACTACTTGGGACTGGTCATACATCGATGGCGACAAGGGCATACCCTACGTTTCCGACTATGAGGCCGACGCTTACCCGACTGACGGACAGCCCCTCGCTGCCATGATCATGGCGCCCTACGAGCTGACAAAGGATGTATACTACCCCAATCCCCCGCACAGCGGCGACAAGTACCTGCTGTTCAAGAGCAACTTCTATGCTGGCGACGGCTCAAGACCCGCTCCCGCTCCCGATGACTACTTCATCTCGCCCAAGCTCAACTACTCTCGCGACTTCGTCTTCAGCTTCTGGTGCAAGGCCGACCCCGACCTTGAGGGTCAGGAATCTGGCGGCTTCTGGGGCGACAACCTCTGGAACACAGAGCAGTTCCGCGTAGGCTACTCTACTACAGGCAAGGAGGCAAGCGACTTCATCTGGCTGACCGACGAGCCTGAAGTCATAACCTCTATGGACAACAGCTGGACATTCAAGGAGTATGCTATCCCGGCTGCTGCCAAGTATGTCTGCATCAATTACTGCACCAAGGACTACAACGGCTTCTGGTTCATGGTCGATGACATTTCAATCGCCATGCCCAACGCCGGCAAGCCGCGCCGTGTCGCCCCGACGTTCAGCAACTTTGACGTTTATGTAGACGGCACGAAGGTCGCTTCCACCGAGGCTACTTCATACACCGTCACAGGCCTCGAAGAGGGCGACCACACCGCTTCTGTCGTGGCTGTATACGCCGAGGGTGAGTCTGAACCCGCTACCGTCAACTTCAACGTCAAGCTCGGCGGCGTAGACGAGATTGCCGCACAGGGCATACGCATCTACCCCAACCCCGCGACCGACGTTGTGAACTTCGGCACTGCGGTTGACAACGCCGAACTGCTCGACATGAGCGGCCGCTGTGTCGCTAAGGTGCAGGATGCTGCTGCCATGAACCTGGCTGGTGTTGCTCCCGGCATCTACCTGGTACGCATGACCGTAGCCGGCAATGTACACACTTCACGCCTCATCGTTAAGTAACACGATATACCCCTAACACTGTCCGCAGCCGCGCAGGCACGCTACTGCCGCAGGCTGCGGATTGTTTTTCACCCCAACAAACACCGATTATGAACAGACTTTACTCTACTCTGGCAGCGATTGCCGTCACATCAGCTGCCGCTCACGCCTCGATATGCCTGTACGGCAACAGCCCCTCCGATGCCGCGCTCGTCTCAATTCCGTTGGACGGCACGGGCAGCCTCACGGAGATATTCACCGACGACGAATACATGATTGCCAACGGAGGCGCGGTATATGCCGACGGCACGTACTACGTCAACTACAACGACTCGTTCAACCCCTACATCGTCTACGGCTCGCTCGCGCCGTTTGCCTTTGACGGCACTACTGTCACTCGCGGCAACCCATGCGTCCTCTATGACGAGGAAATGTTTGTTGCAGCCGACCTCACCTACGACCCTATATCGAAGAGGGTCTACGGCGCATACCGCTACTTCGAGGACAGCGCAACCGACACCCACTTCGGCATCCTCGACCCCGCAAAGGGGAAATGGACTGCAATCTCCGACGGCGGCAGCTGGTATTCCCTCGCCGCTGACTCCGACG
The DNA here is from genome assembly GCA_934663645.1 of uncultured Muribaculaceae bacterium. GTDB lineage: Bacteria > Bacteroidota > Bacteroidia > Bacteroidales > Muribaculaceae > Lepagella. The sequence goes on from CAKUKR010000031.1 coordinate 21,348, forward strand.
GACAGTTATACGGCATCGACAAGGCCGGCTCGCTGTATCACATCGACAAGACCGACGGCAGCTCCGTGCTGATTGGCGCAACAGGCATCACACCCTCCGACATGGGGTCTGCCACGATAGACCCGGCCTCGCACCGCTGCTTCTGGAGCGCATATTCCGACAATGCCGGCGGCGCACTCTATGAGGTCAACCTGCAGACCGGCGCAGCCTCGCTTCTGTACACCTACCCTGGCGCACAGACCATTACTGGACTATTCACACTCACTACTGCCGACACCGCCGTGCCGTCTGCTCCGCAGAACCTCCGCCTCGATTTCGCCGAGGACGCACTGACCGGGCAGGTATGCTTCACCATCCCCTCGACGCTCTCCAACGGCTCGCAGGGCAGCGGCAATGCTTCATACACGGTCTCCGCCAACGGCAATCTCCTCACACAGGGCGAGGCGCAGTTCGGCAGTGAGGTGACGGCAGAGGTCACATTGCCTGAACCTGGCGAATACACGTTCTCCGTCGTCCTTGCCAACAGCGGCGGCATGGGCGAAGAGGCATCGCTCACACAGTGGATAGGCACTGACACACGCAACACCCTCACACCGCCGTTCACACAGACTTTCACCGGCGACAACGCCCTCGACGGCTATTTCATCATCGATGCCAACGGCGACGGCAAGACCTGGGAACTGTACAACGGACGTGTGCGCGTCACCTACAACGAGATGCGCGACATGGACGACTGGCTCATCTCGCCCCCTGTCGAGCTGTCAGCCGGCGTGAAATACCCCTTCACGGCTCACCTCTCGACAGTCAACACTTTCTCCGAGCGGTTTGAGGTACGCCTCGGCGCAGGACACACCGAAGCCGACATGACCACGGTCATAATCGAACCGACCGAGTTCCAGTCTGAAGGGTCTGACCCCGACGAGTTCCGTGGGTATATCCATGTCACCAAGAGCGGCAAGTACCATATCGGCATCCACGGCATAAGCGACATGGACCACAATTCCCTATACCTGCACGACTTCTCAATAGGCGAGGGAGCGGATATAGCCGCGCCGGCGCAGCCGAAGCTCACCGTCAAGCCTGATGCCAACTTCGGCCTTTCCGCCGAAATCTCCATTACCGCCCCCGAAAAGACCATCAGCGGCGACGACCTGACTTACCTCATGGAAATGAGCGTAGTGCGCGACGGCGAGCGCATACACACTATCGACAACCCGACCCCCGGGCAGACGTACACATTCACCGACTCCGAGGGGATGACTGCCGGAAAGCACCGCTACAGCGCATTTGCCGTCAACCTGACTGGCTTCGGCGAGGTTGCCATAGTCGAAACATACGTCGGGGTGTCAGTACCCTCCGCGCCGACCAACGCCGATTTCCGCCAGACACAGCCCGGCGAAGTCACCATAACTTGGGACGCGCCTACGACCGACACCTTCGGGCATGACATCAACCCTGACCTGCTCCGCTACAACATACAGGTGTATATAGACAACAAGTACCAGCTATACACAATAGCCGAGAACGTCGAGGGTACGTCATACACCTACCGCGAATGTGATGCCGACGCGGAACAGGACATGTACTACTACGCTGTCTCCGCAGTCACCTCGGCTGGAGAGTCTGACAACGCATTGACCGACATCAAGCCCGTAGGCAAGTCTTACGAGCTGCCGTTTATCGAATCATTCGCCAGCGGCAGACCGTCGCACAATTTCGGCATCAAACGGCTTGAAGGCGCGGGCTGCACTTGGAGCGTCGGATACGGCGACAACGCACAGGACGGCGACGGCGGCTTCATGCAGATGACCGCCACAGAACCTGGCTCGAAATCCCGCATCTCATCGGGCAACATCGTCCTGCCCAAAGACTCGCGTCCCGAGCTGACGCTGTACTACTTCAGTGCCGGCGAGGACTGCATGAACACCCTCGAAGTGCTTGCCGACAGCGGCGACGGCTACAAGTCGCTGCGCACGGTCACGCTGACCGGCACGACTGACTGGCACGAGCTGAAAGTGTCGTTTGACGACCTCGCAGGACAGACTGTCAGCTTCGCCCTCATCGGCGGCATCGTCACGCATACGCCGCTGCCCGTTGACAACATATCCCTAACCGACCTCAACGGCGGTGTTGACCTCATGTCGGCCGAGGGCAACGCCATGGTAGCTGTCAGCGACGGCACTATCTATGTGGAGCTGCTCCTGCCCGCCGACGTGGCAGTATACACCCTCGACGGCAAAACCATATATACGCAGCACGTAGACCAGACAGCACACATAGCCGCCGCGCCAGGCATATACATCCTCCGCACCGGCAGCACCACCCGCCGCATCATCGTCAAATAGCCGCGCACACACCATGCGTCAGCATACACCGAGGGGTTGCGCCAGCAAGCGCAGCTCCTCTTTCTTTCATCTATACCCCGGCAAGGTAGGGACACGGCGTGCCGTGTTCGCATATAGGCCACTGTATTTCAGTAATATAGCCACTTACCATCCTTCACACACGGC